>JAIVYO010000038.1:0-7153 GCA_048635405.1 Campylobacterales bacterium
CTATAAATAATGCAAATGTAACGCTTAAAAAGATGGTCGATACATGGAGCTGGACAACTCTTGTTGAATATGACACAGTCTTTTCAACAGATCCTGACGGAGAGGTCATAGGAAACTTTACTGCGCCGGACAATCCCGGTGATTATAATCTTGAGTTTGAGGTCATGGATTCCAATGGAACAAAACAAAGAGTTGAGAGGTGGTTCAGAATATGGCAGATGGATGTCTCTTTAGGGTTTACAGATGAATATGGAGACAGCAAGCTGGTGTTCTGGGAAGGCGATGATGTCACAGTTGATGTTGTCGTGAATGATCCGGTGACAGGCGAAGCTGTATCTAATGCTGAAATCGATCTGAATATCCGGCCGCAGAAGAAGAAGGGCGAAGACAATGAGTCCGGATCTGAGGAATCACAGTCCATGGAATTTTCAGGCACTACAGATTCAAATGGTGTCCTTTCAATTATTCTGGACAACTCTGAGCTCAAGGCAGGATTCTATGAGGCAGATGTGCATGTTTACCATAATGAAATGGGCGATTCCAAGACCCGCAAGACTTTCACAGTAAAGCTGTTTGATATAAAGATTTCAGGGCTTGACTCTCTATATATAACACCTGGCGAGCAGCTCAACATAACAGTGAATGTCTCCAATAGCACTGGCGATGCACTGCCCAACGGCACTTGTGTGGAGGTAGGAATTGAACAGTTAGGTATGGAAGGTTCTGATGAAGATACAGATGTCGTGTTTGCAAACGGCACGCTTTCAGGCGGGAGTGCCAGCTTTACCCTTGATGTGCCTGTCAATGCTACGCCAGGGCCTGGGGTGTTATTTGCCTTTGCAGCATTTAATGATAAGACAAATGTAGACATGCAGTTCATTATTATAAAAGGCGACAGCACCATAAATGTTACCAATGTGACAGGAACACTCTCTCCTGACGAGCTTTTTGATGTCAACGTGACGACAGACAATCTTAAGCTGCAGATGGATCCGATGGCTATGCATCTTCGCAAGATCGGCAGTACGATATCAATGTTTGAGCTGATGAGTTCCAGTCCCGAATCAGGCAATGAGATGTTCTACGAATCTGCAATCTATTTCGAGAATGTGAGTAACATTGGTGAGATGCATGTCATGCTTCAGGCACAGCCAAAGAGCGGCAATTACACTGCAATGCTTATCTTCAGCGAGAGAGGTTCGCTTATGATGGGACCTGAAGAGAATACCCAATTCGTGTTCATTGATTATGAGGTTATAGGTGATACTGAAAAACCTGCTGTTGTCGACAATCTGGTAGCTACTAATATAAACACGACCGGTGAGGTTGAGCTTGAATGGTCCTATTCATCTGATAATGTAGGTGTTGTCAAGTATAAGGTATATGCTAACCAGAGTAGTGATAATATAACAGATGTAAGCAGCTGGGATAAATATATCAAGCTTGTCAGCGGTTCGCAGAACAGCACAATAGTTTCAAAACTGACAGATGATGTGGAATATTGCTTTGCAGTCACTGCCATAGATTCAGAAGGCAATGAGAACAAGACTATTGTCAGAAGTTATTGCGCAACGCCTACAAAAGAGACGACTGCACCGAGTGTGAGTCTTAATTTTCCATCAAATGGTCTTGAGATAAATGACTCAAACAAAGATGCTGTATATCCTCTGTTCAATCTCTCAGCGTCCGATGGTACTCCGGGTCCTGGAGTTTCAGGTCTGTCTCATTATGAGCTTGAAATATCCAACAGTTCAGATTTCAATACATCCTGCACTGTGAACTATACAGTTAAAGAGCCATATCTGAACGTCTATCTTTGGGACAATATCTATATGGATCTTTGCGGCAACGGTATATATGAGTGGAGAGCAACCGCATATGACCATGCAGGAAACAGCAATCTGAGTGAGGTATGGAACTTTACTTTAAACATATCTGCTTTTGAAGTAATGTTTGAGGATGCTGTATATTATCCGTCAGAGTTTCCTGGTGGCGATGTGTTTGAGGTCAACATAACAAATCGCCACCAGGAAACTCTGACGGATAATATACAGCATCCTCAAACATTACTTCAAAAGCAGATATGTTTAAAGTAAAGTTTGAGGATGCTGTATATTATCCGTCAGAGTTTCCTGGTGGCGATGTGTTTGAGGTCAACATAACAAATCTTGGCATGGTTCCTGTAAATCTGTCAGCGTACAGACTCTTTAAGGACGGGAACGGTATGGGTTCGTATACTCTTGAAGATTATGGCGTTTTGGCATCAGATAATACTGTGATATATGTGAAGAATGGTACTATTACAGCACCGATTTTCACTGAAGTTGATTGTAATGATGGGTTTGGGATAGGGATTATAGATATCAATGAGTCTATACCTCCGTCAAGTTTCTATGCGTATAGGTGGATTGACTTGGATTGTGTGTTTAATTGAGGTGATAATTATGAAAAATACAGGAAAAGTTTTTTTGGTTCTTATTGTGTCTTTACTGATGCTTTCAGCATTCACTTTCGCAATAGAATGCACGGCAGACAGCACAAAGACGATAACTATGGGACAGCCGAAAAATATCAATGTCCAGTGCACAGGCATAGCTCCGGGCGGCAGCGTGACTGTGACGCATGCAGGATACAACCAGAACTGCCTGACTACGTCAAAGGCTTCTGCATCTTTGACACAGGCTAATCCTTCCGCGTCATTCAGCTTTGACGCCTTAAGTACCGCATGCGACTCCAATCCTTCTGAAAGAACAGTCACATGGAACTTCAATGACGGGTCAAATGTATATCAGGACACAACTGCTGTCACAATCGAGTCTTATGCGATAACTGCTACATTGTCTGGTGATTCATCCGCTACAGTAGGAAGCAGTGTCGTAATAATCCTGACTGTGACAAACATAGGGAATAAGGATGTCAATTCGGTATCTATTGAAGAGACTACAAGTACAGGGCTCCTGTCTAACAAGTTTATAAGCAGCATATCAGCACAGAGCTCTCAGGCAGTCAGCTGGACATTTACAGCACCTTCAGCCGGAACTTATGACATGACTGTGAAAGCAGATTCTGCGACAACAGATCCTGCTTCAGACAGCTTTACTCTTACGGTGACTTCTGCTGGTGGTGGTCCTTCTGATGATGATTCTCCAGGCATCAGCGGCAGCTTTCCTTTAGCTGTGTCTTCTGATGATGAGAATGCGACCAATGAGTCAATTGTTCAGAATGATACTGATGACGGGCCAATCTGTGCTCAGGTGATAACGCCTGCGCAGAATCCTGAGACCGGTGAATGCCGTGAGTTCCCTACACCGTGCGATGTTCCTGAAGGATGGGTTATAGTTGATTCGTGTCCTTCTGTTGATACTGACCTTACAGGTAATCTTGTGGAGACACCATCCGGCGAGAAGAAGCCTTCAACACCTGTAATCATATTTGTTGTCGGCATAATTGCAGTGATGGGGTTTGTGATCTATCATTACGTTATTGCGAATAAGAAGGCTGCGGTGCCTCCGTCACCCCGTCCACCTTCATCTCTGCCTCCATTACCTCCGCCTCGGTCTTCTTCATCTTTACCTCCATTATCTCCGCCCCGGTCTTCTTCTTCTTAGTTTTTTTATGTATCTGCGCCTGTCAGGCTGCTTAAGCAAGTGTTGAATCTCGCTTCCATAAACATCCAAAACATTTAAAAAGGTTCTTTCAGAGATAGAAGGTACGATGACCGGGACAGTGAATAAAAGCTTGCCCGGGTCGGAAGTGATATAAATGGCAAGAATGCATTCAAGAAAACGCGGGAAATCCGGCAGCTCAAAGCCTGCCGACCAGACTGTCCCTAAGTGGGTAGAATACAAGAAAGGCGAAGTTGAGAAGCTTGTGGTCAAGCTTGGTAAGCAGGATATGACTTCTGCTGCTATCGGTACTGTCCTCCGTGACAGGTATGGTATACCTTCTGTAAAAGCGATAACTGATTCAACAGTATCAACTATACTAAAAGACAATAAGCTTTACGGCAAGTATCCTGAGGATCTTCTTAACCTGATGAGAAGGGCTGTGTCTTTAGGGAAGCATATGGATGTCAATGTTAAGGATGTTCATTCCAAAAGAGGGCTTCAGCTTATAGAATCCAAGATACGAAGGCTTGGCAAATATTATGTGAAGAACGGAAAGATGCCTGCCGGCTGGAAATATGATCCAAAGGTTGCAAAGATTGAGGTACAGTAGATATAGCCATATTGGCTGCTATCTCATTTTTTTATTTTTATATTTATCTTTTCAGTTGATACTATGGATATCAAAAAGCTTGAGTCATTGGCAGGAAAAGCGGCAGAGCCTTTAAGCAAGGAGACAGGCAAGATACAGGTCGTGTCTCACTTTGATGCTGACGGCATATGTGCAGGCTCTATAGCTTACCACACTCTCAAGCTGTTAGGCAAGAATTTTGATATTGAGTTTGTCAAGCAGCTTGAAGAGGATGAGCTTAAGAGGATATCTTTGATAGAGGCAGACCTTTTCCTTTTTACTGATCTTGGGAGCGGGCAGCTTGATAACATAAAGAAGTATATTCCTGACAAGGTTATTGTAATAGCTGACCATCATGAGCTTCAGGGCGATTCATGGGACAATCTGTATCACCTGAACTGCCACATGGCTGGGCTTGACGGCAAGGATGAGATAAGCGGTGCAGGCGTTACATATTTTCTGATGAAGCATATGACTGACAAGGTATCCAGCATGATATATCTGGCCCTTGTAGGCGCTGCAGGAGATGTACAAAAAAAAGACGGCGTATTCAAGTCAGTAAACAATCATCTTCTTGAAGAAGCATTGAAGATAGATGCGATAATAGTCAAGAAAGGCCTGCGGCTTTTCGGAAGGTCTACAAGGCCTCTTCACCGTGTGCTGCGCTACGCAAATGAGATTGATCTTCCGTTCGCGGATGATGAGAGCAAGTGCGTACAGTTCCTGTCAAACCTTGGCATACCTATGAAAAATGGCAACAATGAATGGATAACATTGAGCGATCTTACGGGCGAGCAGGAAAAGAAGCTTGCTACGGCCATAATCCTGAATTCTAATGTTACATCCAACAAGAACAATATTGTGGGCAATATCTTCATAATACCTACAAAGCATGAGATCAGGGAGTTTGCCACAATGCTCAATTCATGCGGCAGGATGGGCAGGTCTATCGAAGGGCTCAAGCTGTGCCTGGGCATGACTGATGATATAGAGGACATCCAGAAAGCATATAAGAGAAAGATCGCTTCTTACCTGAATCTTGTGAAGAGAGACAGCAGCATGATAAGGAAGACTGAGCATGTCTCATATATCATGGCAAAAGATAGGATAGAGGACAATTTCATAGGCACGATACTTTCCATACTGTCAAATTCATATCTGGATTCAAAGATATGCTTTGCGTTCGCCAATAGCTCTAACGGTGTCAAGGTATCGAGCAGGGCCGACAGGTCTATGGAAGGAAAGATAAACCTGAAAGAGATTGTAGGCATGGCTGTTGAGGTGACAGGCGGCGAGGGCGGAGGGCATTCGCTCGCGTCAGGTGCTAAGATACCTGCCGGCACTGAGGAGCTTTTCATATCTGAGGTGGAAAAGCACATTATGGAGCAGATGCAGGATACCTGAATAGAATTGTGCTGCTATGCTTTCTTTAAAAAAGGTTTATAAAGATATATGCTGAACTATTGGCATCATTTCTTATATGATAAACAGTTTATGGTGAAACAATGGTACGAAAGACAACAGGCGTCAAAAAAAAGAAGCAGAAATCATGGTATACTATAGTATCACCTAAGATATTCGGGGAAAAGATATTATCTGAGACACCATCTCTCGATGCGAAGAATGTCATGGGCAGGAAAGTCAATGTTACATTGAGTGACCTTACCGGTGATTTCAAGCATTTCCATACGGTTGTGACCCTTAAGATCAATGAAGTCAAAGATTCTAAAGCATATACAGAATACAATGGCCAGTCCCTTATAAGCGACAAGATTGCAAGGATGGTCAACAGATGGAAGTCCAGGATTGATGCTGTAGAAGATATAGATACGAAAGATGATCATAAGATTCGCTTGAAAAGCATTGTCATAACAAGAAAGCGCGTCAACACGACAGTCAAGTCTGACATAAGGAAAAAAGTATTTGAGGAGGCAAGGAATTACTGCAAGGGTAAAGATCTTGAATCTATCGTTAGTGACATATTCTCAAACAAGATGCAGAGGCATATATTCCAGTCGGCTAAAAGCATATATCCTCTTCAGTCTGTGGAGATCAGGAAGACTGAAGTATTGAAATAGATATATTCTTTTTTGGGTTTAATATCCCGTAGCTTGCTGTGGCATTAACAAAGCGAACTGTGGGAGCTCTATCTCTTAAAAGATTTAATGCTTAGCTCTTTTTTTAGAATACGTGAAATTATTTATAGAAACCATATATATTTATATTTCAAAAGAAAAATTGTGTAAAGCAATAAAGGATTTAGATATTCAATCGCTTTTATAGGACTTTATGATGCTTGTATTATGGAATACAACCGAAAGCTTTGTTATCAATTTTTTAGGGATCTAAAAAACATAGGCCTTAATGATATTGTGATGAAAGAAATTATATTGGTGTTTGATAAAGTCAAGCCGAGTTCAAGAATATTTATTTCTGATAATAAATATCAATCATTTAAGTTGTTTTGTGATAAATATGGACTTTATGTTGAAAAAGGATCTTATAGACTAATCGCAGATAGAGATATTGGTAAAGGCGGATGGGGAAATAGGGCACATAAAACAGTCTCAACAAGATCCAAAGATGGAGCATTGCCTCATTACATCTCAACTGATCGGAAAACAGCAAAGACTGCTATGAATTTCGATTCCTATGAGGATGATCAAAATTTTGCTGAGGAACTTGGATTTCCTGTCTGTTGCCAAAATTTTTATTCTGATAATCATGATGAGTCAAATTCAAGACAATGTGATTTTTCATCGATCACTTTAAGGGAAACTGAATGCTATTATCCTTAATGTTCTTATACTAATGAGATAGCAATATAGTTAGATCTTGCTTTATTGAGCCAGGTCCTATCCGCTTGCCATTGCAAGATAGCAGAAAGGATTGCAAAGTGATATGATCATCTCTTGCC
>JAIVYO010000039.1:0-6919 GCA_048635405.1 Campylobacterales bacterium
CAATCTTTTCCTCTTCCCTCTCAAGATGGAGGACAAGGAAGATATGCTCGCGCCTGAGGAGAATTGTATGGCCAGGGTTCGTCTTACTGTGGTAGGTTGATGTGTATTCCCGTTTAGGAAGGCTGTCCCACTCTTTCTTGAGATGCTTCCTTACATGCTCAATGTAATGGGGCTTTTCTGACCTTAGTTTCTTGAAGCCCTCGTCCTTGTCTCTTTGGAGCTCATAGTAGTAGGCATAGCCGTCAAAGTAGCGCATGGTCTTAATTAGGGGTTTTTGGTTATATATCTTGGGTGGGGTCTATCCAAGACCAAGAAGGAAACAACATTTAAATAATTAAAGCCTAAATCTTGAACAGTGATGATAACATGAGCATTATGATAGGTCTTGAGACGCATGTCCAGCTGAACTCAAAGTCAAAGATATTCTGCGGGTGCGCAAACCCGGTGACTGTTGAGGGGAAGAACAGTATCAAGCCTAACACACTTACATGCCCGACATGCCTTGGGATGCCGGGGTCAAAGCCGAGGATCAATGAGAAGATTATTGAGAGCGCTATCAAGGCGGCTCTTGCTCTCAACTGCAGGATTGCGGGCGAGATATATTTTTCCAGGAAGACATATTTCTATCCTGACATGAGCAAGAACTTCCAGGTGACACAGTATGAGATACCTCTTGCCGAGGAAGGGATTATGGAGCTTAACCTTGCAGGCAGGAAGAAGAAGATACGGATAAGGCGGGTGCATATTGAAGAGGATCCGGCAAAGCTTGTCCATGTGAGCTCGCCGACAGGAGGATATACTCTTGTGGACTACAACAGGGCAGGAACTCCTCTGATAGAGGTTGTCACCGAGCCGGATTTCACGACGCCTGAAGAGGCACGGCTCTACCTGCAGAAGATAGGGCAGATATTTGACTACCTGGGCATCTATGACTTTGCCAGCGAGGCGTCGCTGAAGTCTGACGGGAACCTGTCTATAGACGGGGGGAAAAGGGTAGAGGTCAAAAATATCACCGGGACAAAAGAGATTGAGAAAGCTCTCAACTATGAGGCGATAAGGCAGAGGAATGTCGTGCGCGGAGGTGGCACAATTGTACAGGAGTCGCGGCAGTGGAACCCGCAGATGGGCGTCACCAAAATGATGAGGACAAAAGAGACTGAAGAGGACTACGGATACATATTTGAGCCGGACCTTACAATGATAGAGATACCCAAGACGCTTATCGAGAAGCTGAAAAAAGAGCTGCCTGAGCTTCCTGATGAGAGGCAGAAAAGATTTATAAAGCAGTATGGGATGCATGAGAAAGAGGCGGAGAAGCTGACAAGCGAGAAGGCTATCGCTAACCTTTTCGAGATTGCTGCAAAGAAGGTCGGGGCTAAGGTTGCTGCGGGATGGCTTTCAGGGCCGCTGAAGAAGACATTGAATTATAATGACCTGACATATTCTAATTCCGGGCTGAAGGATGAATGGGTGATAAGCCTTCTTTCATCATTTTCCAAAAAGGAATATACTGACCATGTTGCAGAGCAGATACTCAGGAAGATGGTTGAGCTTAAGGCTGATGACAAGTCTGCTGCAAAGAAGCTTGGCCTGGGCAAGATTAATGACAAGAGCATGATAAAGGATGTTGTTGAGACTGTCATAAAATCCAATGCTGATGCAGTCAAAGATTACAGGGGCGGCAATGAGAAAGCTCTGCATTTCCTTGTAGGCCAGGTGATGCGCGAGACCAAAGGGCAGGTGGACGCGAATACGGCGAAGAAGCATATTCTTGAAGAGCTTGATAACTGAGCATCAAAAAATAATATATCAGAAGAACCCTGGATTGGGCGAGGGAATCAGATTCCCTGGCGCCCGGAAAAGACACGCTTTTCCCGGAGGGGTTTTATTGTCTGCTGCTCCATACCACCCGTCAAACAGATTAATATAAATCTTCTTTCAGGGATATTTATATAGATTCTTAAGATATATAAAGGTTTCTATAGATATGATATGTTTTTTTGTAAATTTTATCAGAAATGTGATTTTTCTGTGTAATTTGAGTGTTTCTGACATATAAATTTATAATATTTAGAAATAAAGTAAACTTATGCGGCCAGAGATAACAACTTCAAAAGATATAGAAGATATAAAGCCATACAGGTTTTCCGACAGAGAGAAACTTGTGCTTTATGCCCTGGCGAGATGGCCTTCTTACACCGATGTGGACGCTTCGGAAAAGATCAGCATGAAAAGATCTACATTCACAGCGATAAAGAAACGGCTCAAAGACAAAAAAGTATACAGACTAAAATACAGGCTCAGTTTCAAATATATTGACGAGGAGATAATAAAATGCACATTCTTTGAGATAAACCCGAACATAGATAAAGAGGTCTTAGAAGAGTTCTCAAAGGCTGTATTTGACTCATATTCTAACAGTGTATATAACATAATTACAGATTCGGTATATGTAGGATTTAATTTTGTCAAGGATTTCGCAAAGCTGAAAAAAGGAAGATTCAAATTTGAAGAGAGATGGCTGAAGAAAAAGATATTTACAAAAGAATACCCGAAATATATCAGTTTCTCAAGCAGGCATTCCAGGATCATGTTCGACTATGCGCCTATGCTGAAACACATATTCCACCTTGATATAGATGATGATGAAGAAATAGACAGCCTTGATAAATACAGGATTGAAGACAGAAAGATTGCAAAGGCAAAACTTAGCAAAAATGAGAAGAGAGTCATATACTACATGCTTCTTAAGCCGGAGAAGAGCGATATGTATCTTTCAAAGCAGGCAGGCATGAATCTCCAGACATTCAATAAGGCAAAAAGGAGGGTTCTTGAAAAAGGTATAATCCGGCCGATAATAATACCTATGCACAAGGCACTTGAAAACGAGCTGATCGTATTCAAACATTTCAGGTTCAACCAGGTCCGGACATTTGAGGAAAGATTTGAATTCCTAAGATATATGGACAGGAACCATGCCAACCATTTCATGAGGATATATGATGAAAACGAGTGCATTTCCATCTCTGTATACAGGAACTACGCCCTATACCACAAGAACATCAAGAAAATAGAAGAATATGTGGCCAAAAACAGCATAACATCACATAAGCCGACAATTGCCGCAGTGCCTATCAAGAACATAATATACTTAAAGAATGTGGTGTTCGTCGGGCTTTACAGGAAGATATTTGGAATTGATGAAGAAAATATATAAGCTTAAAAAAGTGTATGGCGAAATAGTCTTGGGCTCGTGGCTCAGTTTGGATATTTTGGAAAAGGATATTTTTCCAGGACCAAAAAGAGCGACTGGCTTCGGACCAGTAGGTCGGGGGTTCAAATCCCTCCGGGCTCATTTTTATTATATATGCCTATTTCTATAAAATATGTGTGGGACAAGCTATGAAAAAAAAGACAGATTCCAGGAACAGGCCATCATATCTTCGATGGTGCTATGAATGCAATGTACCCCTGCTTCGCAAAAAATGTGACCTGTGCGGGGGGAAAGGGAAAGCTGTCGCTATATCTTCGCCGGGCGATGCAAGGCCTGCACTTGAAGGGGACAGATTGCTTGTAGTCAGGACAATTTCAGAGGAATATGGGCCGCAGCTTAAAAGAGCTATCAAAGGCAAGACAATAATCCTGAACAAGGCGCCGGGAATCGATAGGACAGATGAGGTCATCATAGACGGGATTAAGATAGGTGTCCTTGAGTTTGACATTTTTGAGAAGAAATTCAGGTTTATCCCATCAATTGAAGGCTGCGCCGCATTTGACAGATACACAAAAAGGAAGATACTGGTCAAAGGCGGGCTTAAAGGGCATCTGAAAGGCAAGAACCTGAGCTATGATGATATCATAATCCCTAAAGGGCAGGTGTTTGAGGCTGGCGATTATTCTATACTTTTGTTCCCTGACGGAAATGTCGGAAAGGGCCTTTTGAAAGAAGGATTTCAGCATAGCGAAAAGGCGATAAAGATACTTGACATGACAAAAGAGGATATAACATTCTCTAAAATCATTAACCCTATGGAAAAGATAATAAAGGCTAACAGGGGGCATCTTAACATCATCGAAAAGGAGGCATCGGATTTCATAAAAGAGACAATTGATGCGTCCGGGAAGCCTGTCACTGTTGCATTCAGCGGGGGCAAGGACAGCCTTGTGATACTTGAGCTTGCCAGAGGAGTGACCAAGGAATCTGAGACAATCTTTATTGACACAGGCCTTGAGTTTCCTGAGACTGTGGCTTATGTCGGCATGATGCAGAAAAAGATAAAGAAGAAGATAAGATGCCTTCGGAGCGCGAAAGACCTTATCAAAGAGGCTGAAGCTTTCGGGCCTCCGGCGAAAGATTACAGGTGGTGCTGCAAGACGCACAAGCTTGCGCCTGTTGCAGAGTATATAGGGCTCAATTATCCTGACGGGTGCATCACATTTGAAGGCAAACGGAGACATGAATCGTTCTCAAGAGCTCTTTCAAGGCGTGTGGAGGAAAATCCTTTTGTCCCGGGGCAGACAAGCGCGTATCCTATACTTGAGTGGAGATCGCTTGATGTCTGGCTGTTCATATTTTCTAAAAAACTGAGATACAATATACTCTACGACAAGGGCTTTGAGAGGATAGGGTGCTGGATGTGCCCGGCAGGGCTTGATGCTGAATTTGAGAAGGTAAAAGAGCTGCATCCGGAAAAGCACAGGAAGTTCTACCAGTTCCTTCTCGGCTGGGCAGATTCCAGGGATCTTGGGAAGAAGTATGTCAGGCTGGGGTTCTGGAGATGGAAAAGCCATCCTAAAAAGATGCTTAAGATTGCTCAGGAGAAAGGGATAAATCTTGTACCTCATGAGAAAAAAGGTGATTATAAAATCTCAAGCGTGTCGGGGATTATTCCCTGCCATGACGGGAAGTTTTCCATTGAGGCTGTGCTTGACGGGATAAAAGATTTTGAGAGGCTTGGCAATGTGCTGAATGTGCTTGGAAGCGTGAGCTATTCAAAAGATATTGGTGCTCTTCGGTTCAAGAGTTCAGGATGTGATGTCTCTGTGTTTGCGAGCGGACATATTGTGGTAAAGTCTGATTCAAAGGCGGATGCGAAGAAGGCATTTATTGAGACTGTCAGGACAATTATCAGGTTTGAGATGTGCAATATGTGCGGCATCTGCATCAGGAAATGCGAGAAGAAGGCGATAAGTGTTGTCGGGGGGAAGATTCATATCGGGGCGTCGTGCACGCACTGCGGGAAGTGCAATGAGTCGTGCCAGACCTATGTGTATGCGGGGAAGGTAGTTGATATGTCTAAGGTTGAGAAGGTTTGATTCTTTATCACAAATCCTTCGCAACTTCTACAGTTATTGCTATGTATAGAAGACCTGCAACTGCATTGAATAGAAATGCAAGAAAAAGAGCACCGTAATATGAGGATGAAGTCACTCCGAGAACCCATTCTACATTTGAGCCGATCCATAATGCTGCAGAGATAAGAAGGGTTGCGATAAACCACTGACCTGCAAGCTTTTCTTCGGGAAGCTTTCTTTCCATCAGGCATCAACATCTATTTCTTGTTGCTGTGGACAACGCCAACAGCTACGCCTATCCATGACAGCCCTGCAAAAAGGACAAGTATGAAGGCAAAGAAAAGGTGAGCGCTTGTCGCGTTCTCAAGACCCAGGATCCATGCGCCCGAGGTCATGGCGAGCGCACCCATCAACCAGAAAAGGCCAAGCTTGCCTTCAGGAAGCGACATCTCTGATTTTTCCATAAGTATCACTATCTGATAATTGGATGTCTGGGTTTTTATAGTTTAGGGTTTTGTAAAGTTATTTAAGCGGAGACGCCCTAATCAATTTATGGTCATATCCTCATCGTTTGGTTCAAAGGAGATTATTGTCATATTGGTGTTCATAGCATTTATTGTATTGATTGGACTTTTAACCCGTAATGATAATAAGAAAAGAAAAAAGAAAATGGAGCAGATCGCTCTCACTTTAGGGTTATCATACATTGATAAGGCACAGGATAGCTTTCTTTCTCCTTTAAAGACAATCAAGATATTCAATGAAGGACACTCAAGAAAAGCATACAATCTTATGCAGTGGAAAAAACAAGATATAAATTGTTCGATATTTGATTATAGGTATACTTCAGGTTCAGGCCAAAATACAGCTACATATTCACAGAGCGTGTTCCTTGCTCAGACAGACAAACTTAATATTACTAAATTTTCCATGACACCTGAATCAATCTTCAATAAGATAGGTGATAAGCTTACTAAAAATGATATTGATTTTGATAGATATACAAATTTTTCAAAAAAATATCACTTAAAAGGCAAAGATGAAGATGCTGTGCGAAAAGTGTTTACAGATGAAATCCTGCAATTTTTTGAGCATAGGAAAGAGAGAGTAAGCATTGAGGCAGAAGGTGATAAGATAGTAATATATACAAGGTCTAAAGATATTGATCCGAAGGATCTTGCAGCCTTTAAAGATGAAGCGTTAAAGATTGTGAATCTTTTCTTAAAGAATAATAGCTCTTTGTGAATTCAGAATTAAAAATCTACCTTTTCTTTCTCCACTTTATGCCTGACTCTGTATCTTCTATGATTATGCCCATCTTGTCAAGCTTATCTCTTATCTCGTCTGCGGTCCTGAAATCTTTCTCTTTTCTTGCCTGCTCTCTTTTCTCTATCATGGCGTTTACTTCGCCCGAGAGCTTTTCTTCTGCTGTATCAGATTCCGGAAGTATACTGAATACCTCATCAAGATCGTAGAGATGCACCTTTATGCTGTCAATTGCGGGTTTTCCTATCACACCCTTGTCTTCCGTCAACCTGTTGATATCTTTCACGAAATTGAAAAGGGAAGCTATAGCTTCAGGAGTGTTAAGGTCGTCGTCCATTGCGTCGATGAACTCTTTCTT
>JAIVYO010000040.1:0-6809 GCA_048635405.1 Campylobacterales bacterium
GCAGCCGCAATCTGGTTCAATACCTAAATCTGGTTCAATATCTGGTTCCGGTTCTATATCCAGATCTGGTTCGGCATCCGGTTCTGGTGGTAATGTACGGTCCTCGTATCAACAAGAGATTATCCCTTCCGTTAAGGCAAAACAGATAGAATCTTCAGGAAATGTGAACTTTGCTCCTGCCGGCATAAGAGCAGCAATTCCTTACATCGCGACACCAGTCGGCGGGTCTTACTTTAACAATGATGCACCAGAAGATAATTCCAAGAAAAAAGATAATCAGCTTAAGGATGATATAAAAAGTGTTGATCTCAATACTCTTGAAGTAAAGACTATCAGGGTGCGAAAAGACCTGACTGCTGATGATTTTCTGAAGACTGATATAAAATATCCGTTGACACCTCCATTTCCTAAACGTGGTGAGAAAGTGTATGCCTGGGCAAATGTTGTCTGGGATAATAAGGCGAACAGCCTGATATACAAAGTTGTTGAGCCTGTGCAGTCTGCTCAGGACAAGAGCCGCATATTACAGATAAAGACAGTTATTGAAGATGAGATTGATGTTGATTTCAAGTCTTTCAGCAAAGAGTCTTCTGAAGCGTATATAGTATCTATGATGGACAAGATATTGAAGCGCTTCAAGTTTAATATAGATGCGAGCAAGCTTGATATATATAAGTATTATATACTCCGTGATTTTATCGGTCTTGGCCGTATGCAGCCGCTGCTGAATGATCCACAGATTGAGGACATAAGCTGTGATGGTGTGGGCATACCTGTCTATGTGTATCACAGGGATCCAAAGCTTGGCTCACTGCAGACAGATGTCGTTTTTGAGACCCATGAGGTGCTGGACAAGCTTGTCATGAGGATATCGCAGAAGACCGGAAGGGCGATATCTATGGCAGAGCCTATACTTCAGGGCGCTCTGCCTGACGGTTCGAGAGTCCAGGCCACCCTTGCTACAGATATCGCTTCAAGAGGCTCAAACATAACAATAAGGCGATTTCTCAAGGAACCTTTGACACCTGTGCATATGATGAATTTCGGAAGTATTGATTCGCGTATGCTTGCATACTTATGGCTTAATATCGAGCACGGTAAATCTATCTTGATCGTGGGTGCTACAGCTTCAGGGAAAACTTCTGTCCTAAACGCTCTTTCAATGTTCATAAAGCCTACAGCTAAAATAGTCTCAATAGAAGACACACCTGAGCTTAAGCTGCCTCATGAGCACTGGGTGCCTGAAGTCTCAAGATCTGGTTTCGGGGAGGCAGATACTACAGGTAAGCATCGTGGTGAGGTCAGCATGTTTGATCTTCTGAAAAGCTCTCTGCGCCAGAGACCTGACTATATTGTCGTGGGCGAGATACGTGGTGTTGAGGCATCTGTTCTTTTCCAGCAGATAGCGACAGGGCATCCCGGACTTTCTACTTTCCATGCAGATTCGTTTGAAAAAGTGATAGACAGACTGGTCACAAGGCCTATAAATCTGTCTAAATCCCTTATCGAGACATTGGATATGCTTGTCTTTGTGAAAAGAATCAAGCTCAAGAACGGATATGTGAGACGGGTAACTCAGATACAAGAGATAAAAGGATATGATTCAGAAAAAGATACAATCATAACAAACAAGCCATTTGAATGGAACCCTTTTAATGACACATTTTCCGTCGTCTCTGACAGCTATCTTTTAGGCAAGATATCTGCTGAGACAGGCATAAGCGTAAATCTGCTCAAAGACCAGCTACGCCAGAGGATGAAAGTGCTTGAGTGGATGTCTGATAAGTATATCACTAATTTTATGCGGGTCAATGAAGTCATAAAGGCATACTACAATGACACCAGAACACTTATGGATCTTATAGGGGAGGATTATGACATTGAAGACTTCTGAGCCTCCAAAAAATACTGAAGCTACACATGAAAAATTTGATTATGCGAGATTTGCATCAAATCTTGCAGTGCCCCATATTCAGCCTTATTTCATTTATTTCCAGAGCCTTAAGGTTTCCCTGAAGAAAGCAGATATAAACATGTCTTTAGATGACTATATCTCTGTCGCTGTTGTTACATCTGCTGCTGTTTTTTTTTTCATGGCACTGCCACTGTCTATATTAGTACTTCTGATAACACGTAGCCTGTTCATGTCACTGTTCCTCTCAGTTTTCGGCGCAGTTTTCTTTTCTGTCCTTATATTTGCTTTTTTCTATGTATATCCCGGGATATGCATGGGCGAGAGAAAGAAAAAGATAGACGGTCTTGTGCCTTATGCTACCCTTTATCTTGCGACTATATCCGGGGGCGGCACGCCTCCTATAGCTATGTTCAGGACCCTTTCTAAGTTTGATGATTATGGTGAGATATCCAAAGAAGCGAGGAAGATTGTGGAGGAAGTGGATGTTCTTGGTATAGATATGCTGAGCGCGCTCAAAAACGCGGCAGAGAGAACACCGTCAAACCAGTTTGTTGATCTTCTATGGGGTATGAGGACTGTGGAAATGGCAGGGGGTGATCTTAGGATATATCTTCATGAAAAATCAAAAGCGGCTCTTGTGCGCTATAAGATGACGCTCAAGGCGTTCCAGCAGAAGCTTTCAATGATTGTTGAGATGTATCTTACAGTCGTGATGATTGGCTCTATCATGTTCATGGTCATAACAGCCATAATGGGTTCAATGGGAGGTACTGACCTTTCAGGGATGATTGTAGGCTCTCAGATGGCTTTGATATTTTTTATCATACCAATCGTGTCTGCAGGTATAATAATATTTATAAAAGGAATAACACCGGAGATGAAATAGAGATGGCTTTTGACATAAAATTATTTTTCAGGCCGGAAAATGAAAAACTTATCAAGCTGGGCTCTCTTGTCTTAGGTATCTTGTTCATCATCTTTGGATTCAGTCTTGCATTTGACCCTCTTCTGCAGTCTGTCGGTATTATTGTACTGTTTCTTGGGGCAATAATGTGTATCATTCCATCATCATTATATGCATATCTCAATTTTTCTAAATATAGTAGGATGGAAGATCATTTTCCAACATTTCTGAGGGATTTTGCTGAAGCCAAGAAGAGCGGCATGACTTTTCAGGATGCGTTGAAGAGCCGCCAGAATACAGACTATGGTGAACTTAATCCGGAGATATCCAGAGCAGTACATCAGCTTTCATGGGGCATGCCTTTTATGCAGGTCATGTCATCTCTTGCTGACAGGCTTAAGTACAGCACTATAATGAAGCGTTCGTTCACCATAATTCTTGAAGCGTTCAATGCGGGAGGTGATGTCACTGAAGTGATGGATGACCTTTCCACAGATATAAAGACAATAAAAGGGCTTGGTGATGAAAGGAAATCAGATATGTCGCAGCAGGTCATCATGATGTATTTCATCTCTGTACTTTTCCTTGTGATTGCTCTTATGATGTATAATATCCTTATACCTCTCCTATCTTCAGGGCTTGTGGAAGTGAACCTTTTCGGGTCATCCAGCTCATCATCGGTAGATGTAGATTACTGCACTATGGTTCCTTTTGTGTGTTCTATATGCGTGCCTTTCGGTTTTGGTGAAGGCCAGCTGTGTTATTTTGAAGCCCTGTTTTTTATAATGGCAATGGTACAGGCGATAACGAGCGGTCTTATGGCAGGTGAAATCAGCGAGGGCTCTGCGGCTGCCGGCGTAAAGCATGCAATTGTCCTGTCTGTGGTAGCATTTGTGGTGTTCTTGGTCTTCGGGTAGATACTATGTTTTTTTCTATATCTTGCAAAAACAATACTTTATGGCGTAAAGGCCAGCTAAACATAGATTATCTCTTCGCTTTCTTTCTCCTTGCGCTTTCCATAGTTTATGCTTCAACTATTGCATTAGATTCTATCGGCCCGTTCTATAGTTCAATAGACCGCAACAATCTCCGTGCTGAGGCATGGATATTTTCTGAAAGATTTATGAATATGATAGAGACAGAAGACCATGTCATCAATGAGATACAGATCTATGGCTATGCTGAGAACAAGACTGAACTTCGCGATTCTATAGATGAGAATTTCAGGTACAGGCAGAAGATTGAGATTGACCAGTACCCTGTCGTCCTCACGAGAGATATGGATGGCTATAACCATACTGGCAGCGCTGTATTCAATAAGACATATGATCCTTTCACTGTAAATCTTACAGTCAGTAATACGACATCCTTAATCTATACCACTGTTGATGCAGAAGCAGATGTATTGTCTTTTGGCCTCCATGAAAGTGATACACTGCTAATATCCGGTATGAATTATACACTATCAAAGATTGATCCTGACGGAAATTTTGTTATCTTTGAAAGGACAATACTGTCATATGGCTGGGGCAGTGTGGAAAGGAATATGGTCACTGTGAACAGGTATTCTGTTCTTGACGGGTTTATTGCAAGGGTAAAAATAATGTATTTTTGAATGAAATCATGTTGATTGTTATGATATCTATTGGTTATGGGAAAGCAATGTGCTTGAATGCTGTATCGTCGCGCAGGCGACGTGACGGGTTCATACATAGCCTTGAGGCTGTCATAGCTATCATGATTCTTCTGAGTTATTCAGCAAGGGTGATTGATGTTGTACCTGATGGGAATGACTGGCGTATCTCAAGGCTTTCCCAGGAGTCGCGTGAGATTGCGGAAGTTATGAGCCGTCTGGGCTATACAGATATGCTTGTTGCAGATAGCCAGGATTCTTTTTTGGCTCTTGCGATATATATGTCAGATTTTCAGAATATGGGCGTGGCCATATCCACACACAACCTTATAAATCCGATTCTGCGTGTAGGAGTCCTGACATATGATAATGATGTATATCTTTGCTATAGCACTAACATATCCCAGAATTTTTTCGGTCAGGATGAATCTGTTATCATAAACGGAAGAGAGACACGTTTTGAGGTGCGCAATACTACATGGACAGGTGACTGGAGACATTTTGATGTCCTGATTATCCATTTTGAAGGACCTTATGTTGATATGCTCGGGAACATAACGCTTATGAATTCAGCTTATCATCAAAAACTTTCAACTTTTCTTCTGTCTGGTAAGGGAATAATACAGGTGTCCAACCTCAGCAATGAGTCGCTTGTGAATCTTGATGTCCAAAAAGATATATTCGGCCTTAAGTGGAACAGCACGACAGTGCTGCCTTCAGGTGCAGAGGGGTCGTATATATCTTATGCCCGCCCTTCTGAGGATATTTACAGCCTGCATAAGTATTTTTATGCATTTCCTTTTTATCTTAGCACTGAGAGTTCTGCTAGATTCAATCTCTCAGTTGAAAATTCATGGAACATGACTGCCGGGACTGTTGATGTATACCTGGGTGAAACTAACCATACAATAGGCATTGCCAAATGCACAGTAAATAATCCATCACCTTGTTCCGGCGATAATAGTGGCACGTTGAATTATTCAGAAGTTATCAATTCAACGAACGGCATATATGGCTTCAATATAATGTCTTTAAAACATAAGGATTATGGAGTTACGGTCATCAATTCTTCAGGCGCGGATTATGATCTGTTTTATATTGATGAAAATCAAGACCGTAATTTTACCAATGACGGAAATTTTTCAGGTCTTTCTGCCGGAGATTTGCTGTCTTTGGACGGGAACAATTATACAATTGTTGAGATTGATTCAAGAGGAAATTATATAATGTTCATGATTGAGATGCCGCATAATTTTTCTGTTCTGAATATGGACAATGAAGTGTATCATGCCGATGGCTTTGACAGCAATCTTGAGAACAGGTCACGATTTGTTGTTATGGAGTCTGAACTTTTGACAAGCAATGGAGCGAATCTTCCTGTGTCTATTGTCAATTACGGTAAGTTTACAGGTAGGACTGCCTGGTTTACAGATAATATTGTATCTAGGGATGATTGGCATTTCCTTCGTAGCCTTGTGCTTTGGGTATCTCCGAAAACATATATAGTATCTGAGGTATCTGACAATGCGATGAATGTGATGTCTGAAGAGTTTGTGCTGCTTGCGAATAAGGATATGTCGCAGCCATATATTATGAAATTGAAAGCGTGGTATTATGACTGAATGCTGCTGTGCGAAAGCAAAGGCAAGAAAAGGACAGTTCTTTGTGATAGGCATAGTGATTATCCTGTTTTCTCTTACTGTCCTGAATGAGATACTTACGCAGGATCGCGAAATTGATCTATCATATATGCAGAGCGATATGACTGTCTTTTTTATGAGGCAGATAGAATCTAATCTGAATAACATAATTTCTGTGGTTGACCATGAATCTATACCAGATGATATTGAGGAATACCTGATATATGAGCGGGATGTTCTCAGTAAGGCTGGATATTCCCTGTATTTTGAGAAAGATGTGACATATATAGGTGTCTATCCGAACAACATATCTATTGATTATATTATAAAATCCGCAAAAGTTAATATGCAGCAGGAGATAAGGACAAATGCATGGTGCTTAAGGTATGAATATAATGGTTTTTGTAATCTTGTCGGTCTTGCGACAAACGGTATTGTGACGCAGGCGAGCTGCTGTTCTGATTTCAATATTTGCTGCTGAGTTTTTAGTTTTATCTGGGTTTAATACCCCGGAGTTCTGTTCTGTGGGTATGTGCTGGGACTCTAAAAGGTTTTATTTCTTTTTGTGCATTTTCTTTTATGATACTTAAAGTTGCGTATATAGGGACTGGATTCTGCGGGTCGCAGGTACAGCTTAAAGGCAGGACTGTGGAAGGCGAGATCAACTCTGCGCTTGAAAGGCTTGGCCTTATAGATCCTGATGTGGATTCGCGGTTC
>JAIVYO010000041.1:0-6716 GCA_048635405.1 Campylobacterales bacterium
AACCTACACGAGACCTTTCCAAATTTTTCTCCAAAAGAAATAGAGCAAATAACTTCAAAATATTACACCAACTTGTCAGATATTTTAATTGAAGGGGTCAAAGCATTTTCCATGACACGCAAGCAGGTGAGGAAAAGGCACAAACTATTAAACCCGGAAGTAATAGCAGCTTTTTATAAGCAAGGGAGGCGCGTAATTGGCACACCTTGCCATTATGGAAACTGGGAATGGGGTGCAATGTCGTGTATGCAGCTGGAATGGCCCGGAAGAGCACTATTTAAACCCCTTAGCAATAGGGATCTTAATGATTATGTAAAGAAAAACCGTTCGAGGTTAGGTACCGAGTTGGTCTCAATATATGATACTACCAGAACTTTTATTGCTAATAAGAATAAGAAGAAAAACTATGTAATGGCTTCAGATCAAAGTCCTTCAAACCCTGATAAATCATACTGGGTTAATTTCCTCGGGCGTGACACAGCCTTTTTACATGGACCCGAACTCTATTCCCAAAAATATAATTACCCTACTGTCTTTGTTGATATTCAGCGTGTTAAGAGAGGATATTATGAACTTGAACTAAGCATACTGTCTGATGACCCTCAGAAACTGAAAGATGGTGAAATAACCAAAAGACTTGAAAAGAAAGGTGCAGATATAATTATTCCACCCGAAAGCTTCTTTGTATCAGGGATGGAAGGACCCTTGATTGAAGGAGAAAAAAAACGCGCTTCAGAATGGGCAAAAGCAATTGCTGAAAAGAAGAAAAAATAATTCTGAAAAAAATAGAAAAACTCCTGGATTAGGTGAGAGGATTGCAAAAACAATACTGGAATACTTCCGTAGGAGTTTAATCCTTCACCCAACCATCGGAAAACATAAAAATATCCTGTAGCCGCAAAGAGAAGCAAACATGAAATCATTCATGAAAGGACTGTACCCTTAAAGTTTTTCTCTTACAACTTTTCCTATGCTTTCCAATAAATAATGTTGTTATCATACCTTATAAACCTGACCCACAGAAAAAAGTCAGAGATGCATATATAATACATATTTTCAGAAAAAATAAAAAATAGCAAAATTCTCACAAAAAAATAACAAAATATATGCATTATCTATTGAAATTCTTTGTTATCATAAAGTGAAACAAAATCAAAACATTCAAGCTTTTAAATTTTCTGAAGCAATTAATAGCTTATGGTGATAACATAAAGATTGCAATATTCTCAGATACGCACTTTGGCTTTGGCAAAGGAACCGAAACTGAAGATGACTGCTATGAACAGGCTGAAGAGGCGTTCAGGATATCAGAAGGATGCGACATGATCTTAGTACCGGGAGATATCTTTGACTCAAGAGTGCCCGGGCAGGATGTGCTGGCGAAAGCCCTGAACATATTTTTCCACGCAAAGACAGTAACATGCGACACAGAACTCGTGCAGGTCAAAGGAAAAGCGCAGGATATCCATCACCTGAACAAGACAGGAATCCCGACAGTCGCTATCGCAGGCACCCACGAGAGGCGGGGAAAAGACATGACAAACCCTGTCAACCTGCTTGATGCAACAGGATACCTCATAGGGCTCCATGGCGGGACCGCGATATACAGGAAAGGCAAAGAGACAGTCGCAATAACAGGCATATCGGGCGTGCCTGAAGCGTTCGCAAGAGAAGTGTTCAAAAAAATAGACCCAAGACCTGAAGAAGGGTGCATAAACATACTGATGATGCACCAGTCGGTCGGGAAATATGTATACACTGACGAAAGAAGCCCGGGCCTGGATATAGAAGACCTGCCGGAAGGCTTTGACCTTATAGTCAACGGCCACATCCACTGGCGCAACGACTGCATGATCGGACCAAAAAAAGACACATTGTTCCTTATCCCGGGAAGCACTCTCACAACCCAGGTAAGGTCAAACGAAGCAGGAAAAGACAAAGGCGTAACAATCTATGACACAAAAACAAAAAAGACAGAATTCATCCCATTGAAGACGCAAAGAAAAGTGATATACAAAGAGATTGAATGCAATAAAAAAAGCATAAGAGAGATAAAAGAGAATGTCATCAGATACCTTTCAGAGATAACCAAAGAAAGCTTCACAAAAAAACCGGTTGTAAGGATAAAGCTTGCAGGAAAGATTGACAGCAACAACAGCAGGATTGACCTGTCAGACATCATCGCAAAAAACAGGGACAGATGCATCCTGTCATTCAGGAACAGCCTTGAGAGCAGTAGACAGGACAAGAGCATGAAACTCCTGTCAGAGCTTATGGAAAACAGGGTCTCTGTTGACAGCATGGGTCTTGAGATAATGAAAGACTACGCAGGCAAAGCAAAGATAAGCTTTGATTGCAGGCAGATTTTTGAGCTTCTCGCAGATGGTAAAATAGAAGATGCAGAAGACATGCTCCTTAAACTGCCGAAAGATGAGAAAAACAGGCAAAACTGACAGAGGAGAAAAGATAGCATGATAACAAAGATCAGGCTAAAGAACTGGCAGACACACATAGACTCATCTTTCGTGTTCTCTGAAGGAGTAAACGCACTTTTGGGTATCATGGGCTCCGGCAAGTCATCTGTGCTTGACGCAATATCTTTCGCATTCTTCGGCACTTTTCCGGCCGTGCAGAAAAGACGCATAAAGCTGGAAGATGTGGTGACAGACCTGTTCACAAGGCATGAGACGGCAGAAGTGTCTCTTGAATTTGAAAAAGAGGGAAAGGCATACTCTATAACAAGAAAGATAGAAAGAAAAAGAGGCACTTCAATATCTGAGCTCAGGTGCGGCGGAAATCTTATAGAATCTCCTGCAAGCCAGCGTGTGACAGAGAGCATAGAGAAGATACTCGGCATAGACTACACCATGTTCGCACAGGTAATCTACTGCGAGCAGAACAGGCTTGACCAGTTTCTCCAGATACCGCGCGGCCAGAGGATGAAAAAGATTGACGAGCTGTTAAGGATTGACAGGTTTGAGACAGCAAGGTCAAACATAGTATCGCTCAGGAACAGGATGCAAAAGACTGCAAAAGATATAGAGGAGCATACAGGATCGCTGAAGAAAATGATAGAGTCCAAAAGGCCTGAAGACATGAGAGAAAATATAGGAAAAATTGAGATTGAGATAAAAGCATTCCAAAGAAGGCTTGAAGAGATAAGAAAAAGCAAGGATGCTCTCAGGCAAGAGCTTGACATCCTTGAAAAGAAAAAAAAGGTATACGACAGAGAGAGAGAGAGGCATATAGCTGTCGCCTCAAGGATAAGCCAGATAAAGGAAGAGCTTAACAATTACAGCAATACAGAAAAGATAGAGTCTTACACTATAGAATTCATCGAGACGCAGGCATCACGGCTTGACGCAGCATTGAGAAAACAGAAATCTCTTGAAAAAGAGGTCGCAGTCCTTGAAGACAGGATACGTACATGCAGACAGCAGCTGAAAAAAGAGAAAGATAGCATGGAAACGCTTGAGAAGGGACGGCCAAAGCTCAGGCAGCTCGAGAAAGCTGAAGAAATGCTTGAACAGCTCAATACAGGCCTTGGAAAGCTTCTGAAGGAAGAGGCGACAATACAGTCAAGGATAGAGGATACGACAAAATCCATAGACGCTCTTGAAAAGGCAGACGCGAACTGCCCCACCTGCGACACCCGCCTTGACACAGAAAAGAAATCAGAAATCCTAAAGAAAAAAAAAGATGAAATTACCGGCCTTGAGAACTCGCTCGTGATAGCGAACAAGGAGATGTCAACAGCAAAAGAGAGCATCAGAAAAAAGGAAGAGGAAAAGAAAGACTGCATGAGATACATAAATGTTGACAGAGACATTGCAGAGAAGTCAGCACAGATAGGAAAGATTGATACAGAACTGAAAGGGCTTAAAGAAAAATTTGAGGAATCCATGTCTGTCTTCTCGCCCGAGAAGATCAAAAAGATTGAAGAAGAAATACGCCGGTTTGAGGCAACAAAGACTGTACTCCGCCATATCCAGGAAAAAAGAACGCTTGAAGAGGAAGAGAAGCAGCTGAAGATAAACATGGAAGAGCTAAGGTTTTCACAGGAAGAGCTTGACAGGAAGACAAAAGAATTTATAGCACAGGACAAACTATTCAGCACAGACTTAGAAAAACTGAAATCGCTTGGCGCATTATATTCAGAGAAGAAAGAAAGCCTGAAACTTATTGAGGAGCAGGCAGCCCTTATCAGGGAAAATGAAAATAAGAGTGAACGGATTGAAAACATCATACCTGAACTTGAAAAATTCAGGACAGTCCTTGAGAGCACCCAGATCATGCTCCGCGAAAGATTCATAGAGTCCATAAACGACATCATGGAAGATCTCTGGATTTCCGTATATCCATACGAGGACTATACAGGCATAAGAATATCTGTCGAGGAGGGCGACTACATACTCCAGCTGAAAAACATGGAAAGCAGGTGGATGAATGTCGAGGGCACAGTATCAGGCGGAGAGCGCATGACAGCAGTCCTTGTGCTGAGGATTGCAATGACCATAGTTCTTACACCAAACATGAAGATGCTCCTCCTTGACGAGCCTACCCACAACCTTGACAGGAAAGCTGTGGAAGAGCTTGCAGAGACTTTGAGAAACAAGGTCTCAGGCATTGTGGAGCAGGTATTTCTTATAACGCACGACGAGGCGATGGAAGGTGCAGTGACAGGAAAGCTATACCGCCTGAAAAGAGGCAGCAACAAAGAGGATGTGACTGAAGTTGTTGAAGTTTGAAGTTTTGACCCCCCTTTTATGAAAACATTTAAACCCCAAAATCAAACTAAAGCCATGCAAAAAACTTACAGGCAGGCAAAAAACACAGCAGATGCAGTCATTCTTCTTTACGAAGACAGAGAATATAAGAATTTTAAAGGCATAGTCCTTATAAAAAGAAAAAACCATCCTTTCAAAAGTTTCTGGGCATTGCCTGGCGGTTTTCTTGATACAGGCAAAGAATCGCTTGAACAGTGCTGCACAAGAGAAGCAAAGGAAGAGACAAGTCTTGACATAAAGATTACCTCCCTAATAGGTATCTACTCAGACCCGAAAAGAGACCCTGCAAGAGGACATATAATAACTGCTGCATACCTTGCAGAAACGCACGGAATCCCGGAAGCAAAAGACGATGCAAAAGAAATAAAATGCTTCAGGCCGGAAGATATTCCATGGAAAAAGCTTGCCTTTGACCACGGAAAGATATTGAAGGATGCAAAAGACTTAATGCCCAAAAAATCTTAACAGAAAAACAACAATCTGCCCGTTAAACCCGGAAAACACAGGTATCAGAAGATTGTCGTCAAGCTTCTCAATAAGTGTCTCAACAATAGTTGCCGTGAACGCCATCACCAGAAGGACAATAATATTGTCTAAAAACAGGTAACCTATCAAAAGGTTAACAAAAAGCTCCGCAAGGCACCCTTCAAGGCTCTTGCTCTTAATATGAGGTATCCATATCCTGCCATACTTCCTGCCGATAATCGCAGCGGCAGAATCACCGAAAGTCGTCATCAATATGGCAGCAATGGCGATATCCATATCAAATATAGATATGGAGATTATGGCACCTATAAGAAAAAAGACATGCCCCGCCATCGTATGCTTCTCCTTTTCCCTGATGCTGTCATGCACAAGAGGCAATGTCTTTTTCCACTCAATCCTTAAGTATTCACTCTCTATAAAAAGGATAAGAGCCACCGCAAGGAGATAAAGTGTTGTCTGCTTGCCGAAATAATAATATGAAGCGACAATCAGCAAAGATGTCAGGTGTATCATCTTCCTGAATATCTCTTTCCTTATGCTTATCATCTTCTTCCCGTCATCTTTCATAAGGCATGCATCCTCTCACTTTCATATACACGCTCGCAATATACCCCAGGCCAAAGCTTATGATATAATATGCGCCGCGGTCTATCAGGGCAACAGTCGCCGCAACATGCGGATCCACACCGACAGCAACATAAAGGCTTATAAGTACAATCTCTGTTATCCCTGCACCGCCCGGCGTGAAGACCATATAGCTTACAGCAGAGCTTAAGGTTACAACGATTATTATAGGTATCAGGCCGATATCATAGCCAAGGCCGAAAAATATCACCTTGGCCTTGATGAACACAAGAGAAAATATCAGCGAAGAGAAGATAACATTTGCTGCAACGCCTTTCCTGTGCGCTGCAAGAAGCTTAAGAGACTCCGAGAATTCCAGGAATATCTCCATCACAAACTCTTCAAACATCTTATAGGTCTCAAACCTTTTCCTTAAGATTTCAAGAGGCCTGAAATGATAGATAAAGTCAAGAAGCCTGAAAAGCGTCTCATGCCGTCTCTTACCTATCTTCATGTTTATGATGATAATCACAAACGACAGGAATGCGGCAAGCCCTACAGCGAAACGGAATATATCAAAGACAATGGAAGGCACATCAAGAAACAGTACTGTATATACAGATGAGAAAAGGAGCAGGATAAAGAACACGAACATGATTATTGACCTGTCAAGAAGTATTGTCGCATATACTTTTGACTGCGGTATCTTAAATATCTTGGATGTATAGTGCGCTTTCAGGACCTCGCCTCCGATCTTGGCACCCGGTGTCAGCGCATTGAAAAACTCACCTGCAAAGTATATAGGGACAAGCCTAAAAAAATCTATTTTTCTTATCCTTGCAAGAAGCACAGACCACTTGAAGCAGTCAATAAGGCTAT
>JAIVYO010000042.1:0-6655 GCA_048635405.1 Campylobacterales bacterium
CATGAATTGATTGAATATTTTAAATGCTTTTTCTGTCATCCTTAAAATTATATCTATTATCTTTATATTTTTTATTACTTTTTAATGAAGTATAGGTTTCACAAGAGAAAACATAATCAATAATCCGGAACATCCAAAAAAGGATAGCCTAAAGATTGATTATGAACAGATAAAAAAAATCTTAAAGATATAGTAAAAGATATCAATGCCTTACTACCGTTATCGGCATGACATTCTTGTCATATTCTTCTTTTGATGCTTCAATAGGGTTTCCCGGTGCCTTCTTTAGAAGGCTTGGAGCACCCATCGAAAGCTGAAGCGCTCTTGCGCTTATGATTCTTGCTTTTTCGAAACGTGTGTATTCTTCCATAATAATTCACCATCTTTTTAACCGATGTATCCAAGATTATCATCCTGTTTGCTGTCTTTTGGCATCATCTGCGATGTCAGCTTTTTCTGAAGGCCTTCAATCTTTTTTATCACATTGCTTGTCTCTTTGACTTTCTCTTCAATCTTTGACATGTCAATCTTTATATTAAGATATTTTGCCAGAAATTCCAGCACGCTCTCTGTAGCTTTTGGGTCTGAGAGCAGCATACCTGATGTCTCGCCCATGAGACAGACAGCATCCATGCTGTACTTTTCGGCTTCCAGTACTATGAGCCCTGACGCACCTATTATCTGCCCGATGTTGGTGTCTTTGAAGACAATGCCTTCCTTCTTAAATTTTTCTATCATCTTGTCTGTTACTGCTGCCCCGAAAACTTTCTGTGTCCCATTGTCAAGCTTTCCTGTCGCAAAACCGCCAAGAGTTATTATCTGTTTCGGGTTGAAATCCTTTATGAACTCCACAATCTCTTTTGCTATCTCATAATGGCCGATAGGATCCATGCTCTGGGCATCGCCTATGAGTATGATAAGGTCATTATCTCCTTTTTTCTTTGCCTTGCAGAAATAGAACTCGTTCTTAAGAGCGCTCATCTTGCCGCTCTTGTCTGAGTCCAGCATTGCTACCGGCGGAAAATGAAATGAGTGAATCTCTGCGAATTTTTCTGCCTTAAGAGTATCAATCATGTATCCTGCTGCATTCCTGCCTATGTATCCTACACCCGGCAGACCTTCTATGAATATAGGATCCTTGAGTTCAGGCCTCTTCAGAACTTTTATTTCGGTCGTCTTCATCTTTATCCAATCCTTCTTTCATCTTTATCTGGCGCTTCATCTCTCTCCTGTAGCTGCCATACTTGTCCTGCGGCGAAAAACGCGGGGGTGTCGGGTCAACTGTCTTTTCACTGCATATTGGACATTTTAATTCCATAGTGTATCTGCGGCATGCTCTGCAGAAAAGTATGCTTGACATGATAATCTACGCTTTTGCGAACAGGCATGTGCCTTTTTTTGATTTTGCCAGATCAGACATTCCGGCAACAACTGATGCAAGCTCTTTTTCCATGTCTGTATAGTTTTTGCCTTCAATCTCAAGCGAGTATTTAGGAGCGCTGACATATCTTATTTTTATGTTTGGATTATTTATATTTAATGCTTCTTTTATCTGTTTAAGACCATCACTTCTTGAGAAGCTTAAGGTGAGCGTGCCTTTTATTACAAGCTTTTTTGGCTTTATCTTCTCTTTTGCAATCTTTTCTATTGCGTCGGACCATTCTTTTCCCAGGTCTTTTTTCAGGTCATTGTCAATGCCATCTGCAGATATTGTGCTGAAGGCGCTGTGAAGGCTTTCATAATATTCCTTAAGCGTTTTGCTCATCTTCGTTTTTGCGTCTTTGTCATCCTCAATCTTGAGGTCAGACAGCACAAAATCCAGGAGCTTTCCGGCTTTCTTTTCGTTTTTCACACTGTCCAGCTTATCGCGTCTCTGTGACGGCTTTACCCTTTTCAGCGATAGGTTGACAATGTTCCTGTCTCCTCTTGCAGGGAGGACTTTGAGAACAAGCTTCTGGCCTTTCTTTGCGAATTTCCTTATGTCTTTTACCCAGCTTGTAGAAAGCTCTGAGACATGGATCATACCGTTAAGATGATATTCTTCAAGCTTTACATAGATGCTGTTAGGGTTGACATTGAGAACTTCAGTCAGGACTATCTCGTTTGTTTTCGGATATCTTTTAATCTCTGACATGATAAAAACCCTGAAAAATGTTTAAGAGAGATTACTGCATCTTCTTTATTATCTCTGCCTTTATGTCTGCTTTCCCGCCTTTTGATTTAGCTAATACGCTCTCGCAGACAAGGCATTTGACAGTGCCTGCCGGCTTTTCAAATATGTTCTGCTCATTGCTGCATTTTGAGCATTTGACTTTTATGAAGCTTCCTACCATAATTATTTCACCTTATCTAACTACCTCGAATTTTTTTGACCTTTTCGGTGCTGTGCTCTGGTGTGATTTATTGCATTTCGTGCATGTGAATTTGAGCATTATTTTTTGGCTTGTCTTTGCGCCGTACCTGTTGCTGTTTGCCGGCAATGGCTTTGGGCTGCCCCCGTAACCGAGGTTCAGCTTTTCCCTGATGTGCCTGTCTCTTTTCTTGAGTCCTGCCTTTGCACGGCCTGCTGTCTTTACCCTTTTTACCTTATGCATGTTATGGCTGTTGCAGGATGGGCAGTACCTTTTTATCTCTTCGGGAACTTTCATATAATCGCACCTTATGACTGTTTTACTTAATTGAGAACAAGCCTCTAAGTAATTGATATGTAAAATGTTAATGGGTAAAGCTTAAAAAGGTTTTGGTATGGGTTTGACTGAACATGTAATCATCATTTATGTGCAAAGCAGAAGGTTAAAGGCTTTATCTTGTCAAGGCGGCAGAAGCCTACCCGCTCAAACTGGATGATGTCGCCTGTTTTTAGGTTTTCTGCATCTTTCTCTGCAAGGCCTTCCTTCTTTTTTCCGTCCGGCATGAGGATTGTCGCTTTCGGACTGTCTTTTGGCACCCACTGGATTACCTGGGGGCTTTTGATATTTTCCTGTGCTTTGAATGTCTTTTCAAGCATCCCCTCTGCAAGCTTTCTTAATCTTACCGGCTTTCCTTTCAGGTTCTTGAAATCTTCTGATGATATGTATATCTTTTCACTGGCTGTTATATGTCTTGCGCCTAGCTCTTTGTTTTCCGGGTGATTTTCGACATTGACTGTCTTGTTCCTGAGTGCATTGTCTGCGAGAGTAATTTCTTTTGGTGATTCCACAAAGAAAAGGCGTCTTGAGGTCGGATCTATTATCTCTTTGTTGTATCGCTCTATAGTCTTGAAGAACTCTTTTATGTCTACTGTCTTGTCGGTCCTGCTGGGTCCTGTCTCTATGACTATCTTCTGTATCGCTTCCGGCTGGAATCCTCTTCTTTTAAGCGCTCTTATGAATGGTATCCTTACATCATCCCAGCCTTTGTAGATGTTTTCTTCAATGGCTTTTCTTGTCTTTGATGTGCTGACTGTGAAGCCTGTGAAGTTTATCCGTCCTATATGGATGAATTCCGGCCTTTTCCATTTGAGGTGATCATACATGTACATCTGGCGCTCTGTGTTTGTTATGTGGTCCTTGCCTTTGATTATGTGCGTCAGGTTCAGGTCATGGTCGTCGACTGCGACGGCGAAGTTCATCAATGGCCATACCCTGTACTTGTTTTTTGTTCTGGGATGCGGCTCTTCGCTTATCCTGAAAGCGGGCCAGTCACGGACTGCGGGGTTCTTGTGGGTTATGTCTGTCTTTATACGGACTACTGCGTCGCCTTCTTTGTATCCTTTGAACATCATTTTCCATCTTTTCAGGTTATCTTCGGGATTTAGGTCTCGGCAGGGGCATGGCTTTTTGCTGTCTATAAGCTTTTTGAATCTGTCTGGGTCGCAGGTGCAGACATAGGCGCCGTCTTTTTTTATCAATTCTTCTATAGTGCTGTAGTATAGCTCCATCCTGTCTGACTGGATTATGACACTGTCTATCTTGTTGCCTGAAAGCCATCTTGCGTCCTCTTCTATCATTTTATATGCCGGAGGGTAAATGTTCTTTGCATTTGTGTCTGATATTCTTAGTATCATCTTTCCGCCGTACATCCTGCAGTATTCTGAGTTGAGGATAAGCGGGAATGCGTGGCCTATATGGAGCGGTCCGGACGGTGACGGTTCAAATCTCATTACTACCTTTCCTTTTTCTGCGTTTTTCAGTTCGGGAAGACCTGTCCTTTTCTCTTTTTTTGCTTTTTGTTTTATGTTTCCTGATGTAATCTCCTGTTTTTGATTTTCAGGCGACATGCTGTTTATGTCTTTGACTGTGTCGTCTATTATTTTTTGGAGTTCCTGTATGTTTTTCCGGTAATCAGGGAATTCTGCAAGAAGTGAGCCTAGGAGTGCTTTTGGATTGGCTTTTCCTCCGAACTTTGCCGCGTTCAGGAGTGCGAGCTGTCTTGCTCTCTTTTTTATATCTGGCATGATGCATCATCTAAACATTAGTTCTATTGTGTCTGTCATATAGTTTTTAAATCCAGCGCCTTACTCTCTTTTTATAGTCAGTATATCTGTTTCCAAATATCTTTTCAAGATTTTTCTCTTCCACCGGTATAAACGAACGATCTATTATTGTCATAAACAATATTGGAACAACAATGGATATGACTGAATTTAACCATATGGCAATCCCGAATAATATGGAAGCCATACCAAGATACATCGGGTGGCGGCTTATGTGGAATGGCCCTGATATCATAAATGATGAGGGCATCTCATGCGGCTTGACAGTTGTCTGATTCTTTTTGAATAATATATCGGCCCATATATTAATCGTTATTCCAAAAACAATCAAGACAAACCCAACATAACTGTAAGGTTCAGGAATTATCTGCTTGACCGGAAACATGAAATATAATGCAATATATGATAACAACAGGATAAAAAAATAAGCAGGCGGCATAATCTTCTGTTTCATTCTTCTCTCCAATATATCTAGAGCATAAAGACCTTAATATATTTTGTTGTTTCTGTATCTTTCTTGTTGAGTTTATTGCAAGATTGTGTCTTTTTGCACCGTCTGCTTTGTCGTATGATTTTTCTTATATTTTGCTATTGCTCCGGTAATTATCTCGTTCACAGATGTGAACATGTTCCTGTCGATGAGCATTACGAGCACTGATGTTATCAGGATGCTTGAGAATATGCCTCCCACAACGATGTTTGTGAACATCACTACATTTGCTATCTCTGCGAATGCTATGTTGGCGCCTATCACTGTGACCATCACTGTCGGGGTCAGGCCTTTGGCGCACATGGCGTCAAGCATATACACCTCTTTCCTTTCAAATTCTTTGCTGTTGACATATCTTCTTACAGATGATCTTGCAAGGTATGCGATAAAGAAGAATACAAGGCCGTATATGAGATATATCCACTGGCTGAAGTCGACGAGAATGCCGAGGTAGACAAAGAGGAATGTCCTGATGAGGAAGCTTATGTCTTTGAAAAAATGTTTTGTCTCAAGCCCCAGCAGGCCTACGCTTTCTTTCTGTTCCTTGTAGAGCAGCTTGCTCCAGATTGCGACATTGCCAAGCATTATCGAGAAGAAAAATATTGTTATCACGCCGTTTGCCATCACATATTCAGCGAATGCGTAAAGCGTTACGAGGAGACCCATGGTAGCTATGGGTGCGCTGCTGTAGTTGCCCATGTGTTTCAGTACGAATGCCCATAGCATAGCACTTACCAGCCCTATGCCCAGGCTCAGGAAGATGTAGCTTGTAAGGCTCTGTGTTATTTCGGTCATGGTCATTGCCGAAAAGTTTATGATTGACAGGACGCCGACGATTACGAGTATGTCTATTATTGCGCTTTCTGTCTGTATCTCTGCTTCTGCTTTCGGGTGGAGCCTGATAGTTTCCAGTATGCTGTTTATTATGGAGCCGTCAAGCACGCAAAAAAGGGCGCCAAGCGATAGTGCGATTATCCATGTGAATCCCAGAAGGTAATGAGATATGATGCCGAGGGTTACGGTTATCGCTATGAAGTTCAGGACTGAGGAGATGAAGGCGTAGTTCATTGTTGACAGGATTGCTCTTAGCTTTATGGGGATTGCGCCATAGAATACGACGAATATCAGGCTGAATGTTATCAGGAATGTCAGCTCCGGGCTGGCCGTGTCTATACTTTTTGTTATGCCAAAATATGAGAGGAGCGCGCCTGTTGTTATCAATATTAAGGCGTCAGGAATCTTTGTCTTTTTGAAGTTGTATTGTGCGAGAAGGCCAAGTATTATCACAAGACCGACTATGAACAGGCTGCCTGTCGTATCCATGTTGTAATATTGTTGTCTGGATGTATATTAATCTTTTATTATTTTTTCAACGCTATCTCCTCCGGTATAGCGCATTTTCGGAAGGTCAAAAGTATAAGTGTCATCCTCTCTTGCCTTGAACTTTCGAGTGCCAACTTGGTTTTCGTCGAATTTGGATTCTGATGTTGGATCAAATGGATCAATGCCTAATAACTGATCGCGACGAGCATGAAGCTGCTTTAGTGCCTTACCATAATCTGCTTTTTCCTTGCCAGTACCAGCTCGCAACAACCTAGCCTCTGTTTCAGCTATCTGGTCTGAAACTATTTCAAGGTTCCACTTATCACTTACATTATCCAAAGGTGCCCATGCCGGCAGCACCCCAAATT
>JAIVYO010000043.1:0-6638 GCA_048635405.1 Campylobacterales bacterium
AAATGAGCCTCAGACTTGCGCTCCTCGCTATGAAGTTCTGACGTGGTCTGGTTCAGGATGCCAAGGACACTGTTAAGGTTACTGTTCAGGTCCTTAAAATCAATCTGTTCCTTAGACATGATAGATTTCAGCCGTGAAGTATGCAAAGACAATTCTTTCTTGAGTAGCGGAAACTGGCCGGAGACTGAATCTATCTCAGCACTCAATGTCTTGCCTTGCTGACGCAAACTGTCCTGCAATCTTTTATCAAAAGTCTCCTGCTTATGTAAAAGCCTCTCCTGCATAGATACGATATTATTATGAAGCTTCTCGAAATGAGCCTCAGATTTGCGCTCCTCACCGTGAAGCTCAGATGCTGTCTGGTTAAGAGTGCCAAGGACACTGTTAAGGTTACTGTTCAGGTCCTTAAAATCAACCTGTTCCTTAGACATGATAGATTTCAGCCGTGAAGTATGCAAAGACAATTCCTCCTTCAATGGTGGAAACTGGCCGGAGACTGAATCTATCTCAGAGCTCAGCCTCTTGCCCTGCTCTTTAAGGCTGTCATTAAGTTCCTTGTCAGCAGTCTCCTGCTTATGAAGAAGCCTGTCCTGCATAGAGACAATGTTATGCTGCAATATCTCAAAATGAGTCTTTGACTTGCGCTCCTCGCCATGAAGCTCAGAAGTTGTCTGGTTCAAAGTGCCAAGGACGCGGTTAAGGTCATTGTTAAGATCCTTGAAATCTATCTGTTCCTTGGACATGATAGACTTAAGCCGTGAAGTATGAACAGATAATTCTTTCTTGAGCGATGGAAACTGTGAAGACACAGCATCAATATCAAGGCCCAGTCTCTTGCCCTGCTCTTTAAGGCTGTCATTAAGTTCCTTGTCAGCAGTCTCCTGCTTGTGCAGAAGCCTCTCCTGCATAGATAAAATATTGCTATGAAGCTTCTCAAAATGAGTCTTTGACTTGCGCTCCTCGCCATGAAGCTCAGAAGTGGTCTGGTTCAACGTGCCAAGAACACCATTAAGATCACTGTTAAGATCCTTGAAATCTATCTGTTCCTTGGACATGATAGACTTCAGCCGTGAAGAATGCAGAGACAATTCTTTCTTAATCAAAGGAAACCGGGAAGATACAGCATCAATCTCTTTCTGCAGGCTCTTTGCCTGAAGACGCAGGCTGCCATCCATATCAGACCGAATATCACCCATCTTGATCTTAAGGTTTTTCAGTTTTGAATTATAATCAGATTTCTGGTCAGAAAGCCGCGCTTCTACAGCATCAATATCACTATTTAGATTATCAGTCAAAGCCAGCACTTGAGAGATATCAATCTTCTCTTTATCCCTTAGCTGCTTAAGAAGATATTCATTTTTTGATATGGATTCCCTTATGCCGGGAATGAAATCACCGACACGTTCAATCTCATTGTGGATGACTGACATCTTGTCACTTACATTTTTTTCTAGATGATCCATATCTTTGCAATGTTTTTTGAAAAGCTGCTTTCTCATTACAGATATTGATTCCTTAAGGTTGTCCACACGCTTTGAAGACTCTGTATCTACCTCATAAAGCTCGGATTCAACAGAAGAAAGTATAGAACTTAAGCCTCTTATGCTTATCTCTTCTTTTTTGAGCATTGCATCCAGATCTTTCCTGTCATTGTCAATCCTCTCACGAAGAGATGGTATCTTCTCTGAAACAGAGCCAATAGATTTTTTCAGGGCAAGCGCCTGTAATCTTATATCTTTTTCAAGAGCAGACCTTGAATCCTTTATCTTGCCGCGCATACCGTCTATACATCTACTGTTAGTCATCTCATCAGCTAAGACCCTGTGTTCCATACTGCCTATTTGATTAAATAAGGATTTGGTTGCCGCTTTTAGCTGTCTGAAATCAAGCTTGTCAGTCTTTGAAAGATTCTCAAGCCTGCGCTTCTGTGACAGAAGGTCATCCTTAAAAGGTACTATTGACAAAGCGACAGAATCTATATCTTTTGAAAGCATCTTCACCTTTGATGAGATAACTCTTGTAAAAGTATCGCGATTGCTGTCTACTTTAAGTTCAAGAGATGTGTTCAAAGATTCCGTATGCTTTTTCAGCTCCTTTATTTTTCTTGAATTGTCTGATGTCTTTTTCATAAACACTTCAGATGTAAAATCAAGTGAATCAGAAAGCGATTGAAACTTCTCAAAAGCTAAAGATATGTCTGTAGTCTCAGTTTTTGAAAGATCCAGAAGAGACTTGTCAATCTGTGATATTTTTTTAGAAAGCTCAGGAACCTTGTTTTTTACATCATTTATTTCTGTCCTTACTATTGAAATGCTTCTTGTCAGGTTAGATATCATGTCATGGTTCACATCATTTATGTGTCCTCTCAATTCAAGAAAGCTGTCATGTGTAAGCCTCTCAAAACCGGCAAGCTCGGATGCAAGCCCGTCAAGTTTGCCTGAAAGTGTCTTGACATCAAACGATTCTTTTTCTGTAAGCATACGTATATCTTTCGCATGTGACTTCAGGGCGCTTTTGATCTCCGGGAGCTCATCTGCAAAAGAATCTATCCTCTGGCTAAGCGTTTTTGCCTGCTCCTGCATATCTATGCGAAGAGTCTCCTTGACTGAGACGATCTGCTTCCTTAAAGAATCAACCTGTGAATATGACTTTATCTCATCATGCTTCAATTCCCTGTGGAAATCCTCAAGCCTGCCTGAGAGCTCGCCTACATCATATGTCTCGGACGTAACAGCAGTATCAAGAGCAGAGCTTATAGAACTTATCTTATTCCTGAGCTCAGGCACATTATCAGAAATTGTGCCCATCTCTTTCTTGACAGAATCAATCCTTATCTTAATATCCCTGCCAAGCACAGAAAGATCTTTCTTCTCCCTGCTCTGGAGATCATCCCGTATCTCAAGCACACGGGACTTAAGATGGCCTATCCTTTCAGACTCTTCATTTTCATCATCTTTCACTCTTGATGAAAGCAGCACAAGATTGCTTGACAGCTCTGAAAATTTGTCAAGAATCTGTTTTGTGTCCGAATCTTTGCTTTCAGAAAGGATACGGAGTTCTGTTATATACTCTGAAAGCTCGTTACGGATTGAAGGTATCTGGGAAAATACATTTTCAATTTCCTTCCGCACCTGGCTTACAGAACTTTTTATTGACCCATCAATAGATGAAAATTTCTTCAGGTCTTCTTTCTTAAGGTCTTCTAAAAGCAAAAGTATGTTTTTGCGAAGCTCCATGACAGATTTGGCAGAATTTATCTCATATTCCTCCTGCTTCTTGTCAATCTCATCAATCTCAGAAGCAAGATTTTCCAGCCTCCCTGCAAGCAGCCTTACATCAAATGTCTCTCTCTTCATGATGTTTGCCAGGTCGGAATCGTGCCTCAACAGCCTGCTCTTTATGACAGGCATATTGGCTCCGAGCTCTTTTATGTCAGATCTCAATGAAGAGACGCTGTCTTTTATTTCATTATCGATGACATTGAAATTGTCCTTGTGAAGCTTCCTCAGGTCTGTGTTTATGCTCTCTATCCTTCCTTTGAGAGACTGTATCCTTGATGATGATATTGTCTCTTCATTCTCAATAGTGGATGAAAGCTTCTCAATGTTTTCAGAAAATTTCTGTGAACTTACCCTCTGCGAATCCATAAGTTTTCTGAACTGATTCTCATGCACAGACAGCTTGCTCTTAAGCTGCGGTATATGCATCGCTACTGTATCTATCTCCTTTTTTACAAACCGTGATTGTGACTTCAAAGTATCGCTAAGCGACAGTTCCATATGAGAAAGCCTGTTTCTAAGATCAAGAACAAGTATTTTCTGCCCGCTGTCAAGCTTTTTGCCCAACCTGTCAAGATCTATCTTAAAAGAGCTAAGTGCTCCTGTAATCTTCTGGATGTCAAGAGTCTCACAATCTATAAGGTCTTTGAGTTCCTTGTCATGCATGCCCAGCTCATCCTGAATCGCAGGGATTGTCTTGGTTATTATATTTATCCTTGAGTCCAGATCAGATACATTGACCCTTATTTTTCCTTCAATCTCAGCCTTGGCTGCTGAAATCTTACTTCGCAGGGATTTAAATCTCTCATTAGTCTTTTTTTCTTCCCTGTCAAGTTCATTTAAAATTGAAGATAAGGTTTTCTGAATATCATCTAACCTTCCGGTAACCTCCAGCACATCCGCTTTTTCGCCGGACTCAAGAGATGATAGCTTTTTCTCGTGCATTGATAACTTTGTCTTGATGTTTGGAAGGGATTTTTTGACTGAGCCCAACTGAGATCTTAAATCTTTCAGCTTGCCGGTGAAATCTGTCTTCAGCTGCTCGGAGACTTTATCCTGATGTTTCACAAGCTGATTTTTTATAGAAAACACATTTTTCTTCACAGATTCTATTATCTTTGAAGACTCACTCCTTTCACCTTCAAACGTATTGGCAATATCTTCAACAAGACTGCTAAGAGACTCAAACCTCTTGGCAAGCTCTGTCACATCAAGCTTTTCAGATTCCATAATACTTTTCAGCTGCGTCTCATATGAACCTAACTTGCTCTTGAGGGGAAGCATATTGCCAGACAGGCGCCTGATATCTTTTTCAAGAACTGTTGTCTTGCATTCCAAAGCATTGGTAATTGCAGACTTGGCACTCTCCAGCTTCTTCGCAAGAGCATCATCATGCATCTCATCATCCTTTAGCCTGTTCTCAAAAGATTCAATCTTCTGCATCATCCTCATAAGTTTTGCTGCTTCACTGCTCTCATCTTCAGAAACTCTCTTCTTAAGGTCTGCTATCTGTTCTGCAAGCGAAGAGTCATCAGCATTCATTTTAACGCTATCTGTATCCCCAGAAGGCTGCAGGCTCCTGAGCTCCGCCACATCTTTCTGGAATCCCTCTACTATCTTATAGAGCATTGAGTTGACATTCTTCTGAGAATTTATATGCTCAGTTATCTGCGAGAATATCTTCTCAATCCTTGCCTGATTATCTAAAACCAGTTGCTTGATATCTGAATCCTCATGATTTGAAGACGCAGATGACTGTGAATACATACCAAACTCTGCCATAGTTTATAAATTGGTCTTAAGAAGTACATATAGGTTTCTGTTGTCAGGCAGAAGAACCGCCGCAATCACCACATATATGTCTCCCCGATATATGCCAGGTCCTCATTTATATGCCTGCGCATAATCTTCCCGATAGCCTCAATATCAGCCCTCGCAGCCTCAGATAAAGAAGGAATAACCTTTTTTTTAACATGATATATATCTCCCTGCAGCAATGAAAAAGTTGAGCTCGTGCACAATCCGGAAAACAGGACAGACTTAAAGGTCGAATAAAGACCCGCTTTAGGATACGGACCGTCAGGACCGTCAGGATATACAATATGATAGCCTGCCATCCTTCCGATTGACGCCATCACATCAGGATCAATCTTCTTATCGGATAATGCAGACTCTTCCTCAAAATAATCCCATGCAGCTTTTTCAAAAGAATCCCTGCCACCCTTAAAGTCCTGGTACTTCACTTTCCCGGAATCCCTGCCAAGATATTCCAGTGTCCCGTTCACGACCTCGCTCAGGATAAACTCTTCAATGGTCGGCAGCATAAAATCATCCTCAGCCGTGGAATAATAAAGAAGCGCCTGTAAAACATCCCTGTCATATCTCGAATCCTCAATAGTTGGACATACCATCCAAATAACCTCCAGTCCTGTAAGACATAAGATAAGTAAGAACGAGCAGAAGGGTATATATTCTATATATAAAATATATATTTCATAGAAAAATATATACAAAAGGCATCCTTTCAGCCGTGACTGAAGAAGAGATAGAGATGATAAGAAAGGAACTGGCTTTATAGCATTTGACTGCTAAGAGATTGCAAAAGATATGATAAAGTTATTCACAAAACATAACCTTTTGCATCCTCAATTAAACCAAACCCAGAACCTAATTCACTTGTATCAATTTCGCAATCATCTATAGATATATCAGTAACCTCACTTAAGTATTCAATATAAGTAAAAGAGCCTATTTTTTCAAATGTAAATTTATGCGAAGAATAAGACTTTAAAGAAATGAAAACTTTCCCTTTATTTGCCGTAATTACCCATCGTGGATTATTTTTCCCGAATTTCTTTATAGTTAAATCTTTGAAAATATATTTTTTATCTTTTGTATTATCATAAAATTGCAATGATGAATGTAATTTATGATTAAACTTTGACAGTTCTATTCTTGGCTCAAAATAAGTTAATATAGAACCATTTGAAAATACAATTCTCCCCCAATACCAGGGAATAAAGGGACCAACCACAACAACTTTTTGGACATAGCATTTCCCTGTGAATTTTTTTCCATTTAACATTCCTGTAAAATCAAAATACAGGTTTATTGAAGCAAAACCGACAAATGACTTAAAATGGCTGCCAAACTCAAAAGGCTCTGAATTGTATTCTGGTTTTGTTATTTTAATATCAATAATTTTTTTGTTTTTTTTAAAGATATTGAGGGAATAATTAGGAAACTTCCCTTTGTAACATATCTTACCTTGTTTATCAGAAGCCATAATATTGTCAGAATTCATTGATATCGAACTTTCACCATCTAATATCAACTCTTTTTTATCATCATAACACCAGA
>JAIVYO010000044.1:0-6597 GCA_048635405.1 Campylobacterales bacterium
TAGAATTAACTGGTCATTATTGAAAGCGTCTATTGTTTCTCTATAAATTTTTCTAATTTTTAATGGGGCATAAGAAATCTCTAAAATTGGTTCAATCATATCGTGTCTTCTTTGAGGATAATATTTAATTGTCTCTTCATATCCTATTTCTTTATCACCAACAGGATGAATGTCTTCAGTATTCGTTGATACAATTCTATAAGTTATTGCATCACAACCATTGCATGTTAAGATTTCTGATACATCTCTGCCTTGGATATCTCCATATTTACTACTCCATTTGTATACTTTACTCCATTCTAATGTATGATTAGTCTCAGTCTTACAATTTTTACAAAGAATTTTTACAATTGTTTTTGCCATCAAAATATTAATTAGAGGGCTTCTTTAAATAATTTTGTTTTTGAATTGAATATAACAAGTTATTATACTGAATTTTGTCTGCATAATTCCGGTACATCCTCACTTTTCCTTTGATCAGCCTGTCTTGGATCTGCTGAATGCCTGATTCTAATATATAAAACCCCCAACATAAATTAATTCCAGATAATATGCTGATCTTTGAAGAAGCACTCATCCTCGGAATCATCCAGGGCATCTCTGAATGGCTGCCTATAAGCAGTGAGGGCATGACCTCTCTTGTGATGATAAACTTTTTCGGGAAGAGCCTTTCTGAGGCACTGCCGGTATCTATCTGGCTGCATGTAGGGACAATGCTTGCGGCGATTGTGTTTTTGAGGAAAGATATTTATGGCATATTACGCAATGTTCCCAAATATGCAAGGGGACAGTCTCTTGAGAAAAATGTCAATGCGACAACTACATTTCTTATAATCTCTACAATTCTTACAGGTATTATTGGGCTTCCATTGATTCTATTTGCAGTCGGTTTCACTGATTTTTCAGGGAAGGCGGCAACAGCTTTTATTGGTGCGCTTCTTATTGTTACGGGAATCCTCCAGAGAAAGGTAGCAGGAAAGGAAGAACTGTTAAAACGGATAGGCATTATTGATTCTTTTATCGTAGGCATTGCACAGGGGTTCTCCGCGCTTCCGGGAATAAGCCGTTCAGGCATCACAGTGTCTGCGCTTCTTCTAAGGAAATTTGATGCTGAAAGGGCATTGAGGCTGAGCTTTCTTATGAGCATACCTGCTGTCTTTGCGGCAGAGGTCGGACTTCTTCTAATGGATATGATAACATTTGATGTGAATTCGTTTGCTGCTATTCTCTCATCATTTGTATTCGGCCTTCTGACAATCAGTGCCCTTTTCAGGGTGGCAAAGAAGATTGATTTCTCATGGTTCTGCATTGTTTTGGGAGTGTTGAGTGTTGCTGTATTTTTTGTCTGATCTGCTCTTTGTAATAATCAATATATATGTGACCAAAATATAATTATTGTCTATGAAAAAGTTTTTTCCTGTTGTATTTCTGCTTTTATGTTTGATATCATTAGTGCCTGTTGCCTGTGCAGAGACATACGCCAAGGGAGAAGAGATAACAGATGCCCACAGTGCGGATAAGCTGGTGCTTGAGATAACAGAAAGCGGAAGGATAACGATTTCTGAGGGTGACCTTAAGTGGGTGAAGATAAACATTACTGCACCTCAGCAGGCAAGCTATCAGCAGGTGACATATTCCAATGAGCTTGTCCAGGATGAGATAGGCAATAATTTTGTGTATATATATGAGGAAAATCCCGGGCTGGCTGTTGATTATGTGTCAAAGGCAAATGTTTTAGTCAATGCAAGGAAAACAACTTTTATTCCTGCATCATATACTATACCTGATGATGTCAAGGTATTTCTTGAGCCGACTGAAAACATACAGTCTAATAATCCGCAGATAATATCAATAGCCGAGTCTGTCACAAAAGGAAGCAGGTCTGATTTTGAAAAAGTGGCAAAGCTTGCGATATGGGTGAATGATTATCTTACATATGATCCTAGCTATAGCAGCGTTATACTTGATGCTGTTGGAGTCCTTAAAATAAAAGAGGGCGTGTGCGCAGAATACACTACACTTTTTGTAGCGCTTGCAAGGGCGTCAGATATACCGGCCAGATATGTCTCTGGTTTCGCCTATGGCGAGCATGGATGGGAAGAGCATGCATATTCTGAAGCTTATCTTGGTAAATGGGTGCCTGTAGATGCACTATGGCTTGAGGTGGGGAACCTTGACGCCACACATATAAGATATACTGTGCAGACAGACAACCAGGTTAAAAATGATGTCAAGGTGTTCGGGACCGGGCTTGGAGATATCAGCTGGGAGAAGGATGACAAGATAATAAATACATTGTCTGTATCTTATGCTGAGCCGAAGAGTGATTTCGTTTTTGGCGCATCTTCTGCCAGTTTCGGACCGGGTGATGACATCGTCTTTTTTGTCAGGGTAAGCCCAGAGGACTATCGCGTGCTTGACCTTAATCTTCAGCCCTGCCTGAGCGATCCTGCGATAATTGATATTGATGAAAAGAAAAAAAGGTTTATTCTTGAGCCGGGATCAGGAGATATGGTCGCCTACTGGACAGGGCATGTTTTGTCATCACTTTCCGACAGGATGATATATACATGCCCGATGACACTGAACTCAAATTATCTTGAGGATAGGGTGCTTAACATAACTATAAGCGCACGGGAGAAGGATTCTGTGTCTCTTTTGTCTTCTGTCTCAAAACCGATAATGAGCCTTGGTGATATTCAGGAGATTGCTGTTGATGCGACAAGGACAGGAGGCTCGGAACCTGTCTCTTTAGGCATGGTCTCTGAGGATTATCAGGATGAGGGCTCTGTTGATTTTTCTGATGGCACGGCTTCTGCCGTGTTCATGTTCAGGCCGGACCGCACAGGCAACAATGAAGTGATTGTATATTCTTCTACAGGGGATATAGAGATATTGTCTTTTGATGTCGTGGAGAAAGGAAGCGTATATATAGATGCTCTTGAGTATCTTCCGATGATACTGAAGGGGGATGATGCCCGGATGAACATATCTCTACGGAATGATAAGGCGGATGACGTGACTGTAAAGCTCTATTATGGCAGTGACATAGAGACTTTGGCAATACCTGCGGATTCTATTATCGTTATGGAAAAGGCTATTGATACATCTGCTGCAGGAAAGAGGTCTGAGGCGGTGAAGATAACAGGCCAGGACATTGTTGATGCCGAGTATGCTGATATTGTCATATATGATATTCCTGAAATATCTTATGATACCTCTTATGATTACGGGCAGGCAAGACTCTATGTGTCTGTGCATGCGTCTTTAGATACTGCCTGGAATGTGACTGTGTCTTTAGGTGATGTCTCTTTGTCTGAAGACAGTATATCCGGATTGAAGATATTCTCTTTTGATGCAGTTCCTGATGTTTATAATCTTAACATATACTGGGAAGACAGGGGCGGTTCTGACTATGCTATGACTGATACTGTCTCAATCGGTGAGGAAAGCTTTTTTTCAAGGATAATAAGATTGATAAAAGAATATACACAAAGATTTGAGTGGTAAGCAGGGTATGGAGTTCAACGTTGATACTTTCAAGGCACTGGGGTCAAAGACACGGCTGTCACTTATAAAACATCTGTCAAGGCGAAGGATGACGCTGTCTGAGCTTTCAAAATGTACAGGGCTTCATGTGTCTTCTGTGAAAGAGCATCTTGATATGCTTGAGGGCGCAGGCATAGTGGTGCGGCATGATGAAGGGCAGAAATGGAAATACTATTCGCTCACTCCTGCCGCAAGGCGGTCATTCTCTAATCCTGTCGAGATAAATCTTGTGCTTCCTGCCGGTGTTCTTCTTATGCTGTCTGGTTTTGCCAGCTATTCATATGATGCTCTTTTGCGCGGGCCTGGTGTGATGTCTGATTCTGCGATGGGGAAAGGTGTTGCTGAGGGCATTGTTGCGGCTGAGAATGTTATGATTACTTCACCTGTCCTTGCGGATGCGGGGACGACTTCTGTCCTTTCAGGTGTCCCTCTGCTTTCTCTTGTCCTTGTGCTTCTCGGCGTCTTCCTTGTCGGGATCTTTATCGGGCTTAAGATAAGGGAGAACAGGATAGGTTCCTGAGGCATGTGTTATATAATATGGGTGTTGGTTGCATGAAGATATTGATATCAGGTACGCCCGGCACAGGAAAGACTTCTGTCTCTGAGCTTCTGGCTAAAAGGCTGGGGTACAGGCTTGTCCGGATAAATGATTTTGCTGAGGAGAAAGGTCTTGTTGAAGGCGTTGATAAGATTAGGGGCTCCGGGATAATTGATGAGGTGAAGCTTGAGGCTGAGGTTGGGAAGCTTTCAGGGGATATTGTTGTTGAGGGGCATCTTGCACATCTCTGCAAGGGCGATGTGTCTGTTGTCCTGAGGACAAGGCCTGATGTGCTTGAGAAACGGTTGTTATTGAGGAAGTGGGGAAAGAAGAAGATACATGAGAATGTTGAGGCTGAGATGCTTGATGTGATTCTTACCGAGGCTGTTGAAGTGAATGAGAATGTTGTTGAGGTTGATACTACAGGGAAGAGTGCTGAGGATGTATGCGGCATTCTTTCTGATATGATAAAGAAGAGAAGATATGATGATTTCCGTCCCGGGAAGGTCTCATGGATGTCTTATTTAGAGGATTCTGTTATTTGAGCTGTAATCCGGAGAGAAACATATTTATAAAGATAAAGCATATATTAACTTTGTGAATAATTTTTTCTGACTGCGGCAATTACTATGTCAAATGCTATAAGATTTATTTTCCTGTCATCGGTGCCTCTTCTATTATTGGCAGCTATAGGCTATCTTCTGGCAGGTGCTGTCGGGTCTTTTTTCGCCCTTGTATTTTTCGGGATATTTACCTTTGTCTCATACTTATTTTCTGAAAAGATAATTGTCAGGATGTATCATGCAAGGCCTGCTGACAATAAAGAGAATCAGGTGTATCATGCTGCTGCTGATAAGCTGGCAAAAGATGCAGGGGTTGATGTTCCAAAGCTTTATGTGATTGATACTTGTACACCTACTGTACTTGTTTTTGGTATGAGGAATGCGTCTGTCGCTGTCACCACAGGGCTTATTCAGCTGTGCGATGAGAAGGAGGTTGAGGCTGTAATCTCTTATGAGCTTGCCCATATAGCAAATAAGGATGTATGCTTGAGTACATTTTCTGCTATTCTTTCTTCTGTTATCCTTTATCTGCCTGAGATGTTATGGTGGAAGGCAGTCAATGCAGAAGGGAAGGAAGGAAGTGCACTTAGGGTACCTGCTCTTGCCGCTGCGCCTTTCGCTGCTATCATAGCAAGGTCTGCAATGTCAGGTTCTCTGGCTGTTGCGGCAGATGTGTCTGCTGCCAGGATATCAGGGAAGCCCAGATGCCTTGCCTCTGCTCTTGAGAAGATATCAAGGGAAGTCAGATTCAGGCCTTTGAAATTTGGAAGCCATGCGACATCACACCTGTTTATCATGAATCCGTTCAACGGCACTGCGCTGTCAAAGTTCTTTGTACCGCGCCTTACTGTAAAAGAGAGGATGCAGAGGCTTGAAAAGATGGCTGCATGAATACCTTTAAAAAGATTTTGCTTAAAGTTATAAGATAAATGTCTTAATCTATGTGATCCTTATGGCAAAACCAAGAAATCCTATTGCTGTGAACAGGCTTTTTACGAATGTATATATCTGCAGGAAATGCAATGCAAAGATTCGTTCCGGCAAGAGGGATGACGTGAAATGCAGGAAATGCAACTCCAAGAGCATGAGGCTTAAGAACAAGGATATCAAGGGTTAGATTCTTTGCGCATCTTCTTATAAATCTTTTCTTATAATCTTATCTTGTATGCTCTGGTGGCTCAGGGGTAGAGCGCTGCCTTGGTACAACCGCGAAGATTTTTTTATTTCCGGTTTTCAAAGAGGCAGAGATCGCGAGTTCGAATCTCGCCCAGGGCTTTTTTTGGTTTTTTAATCCAGAGTTTTGTGATAATCTAATGTGTTTGTTTTTGTGTGAATAATATTAGAATTGTTTAAAAGTATAATTTGTATTATATAATTATGATTCTTTAGAGGAAAAATAAAATAAGAAAATCAACCTTCTTTCATCAGCGTTATCAATGGTACATATCTTTGGTTTGTTAGTTTATATGGTCCTTCTGTATCATTGATAAATTGCATTATTCGTTTCGTATTAAATGTTTTATAAAATGTAGGCATTATTTCCTCTTTGATAAATTTTTTAGCTTTTTTAGTTTCTCTCTCTTTTTTATTTTGTTTAATTGATTCTTTCGACTCTCCTGCTTCTAATCTCATATCTTCTACTATTCGATGAGAGCCTTGCGTAAAAACACCACAATATGTTCGTTCATATTCCTTAATCATATATTCATATACCTCAATAATATCTGTTGCTATTTCCTCAATTAATTCCATATTATTTATAAGCGTTTTCTGATTTGACATTAATTCTTGATATTCTATTAAAAATGCTCCTCTTGTATCATATTCTCTATTTATGAGCTTCGCAATATCTTCTTTATAGAAATTGGGATATAAATATTTCTTAAATAATTTTATTATTTGATCTTTTTTTGTTAGTTCTATATTAATCGTATCTATTGATAGGGG
>JAIVYO010000045.1:0-6352 GCA_048635405.1 Campylobacterales bacterium
ACGTAGTAGGCACTATTGTTGTCGGCGGCAGAGTTGTAGGTAAAGAAGTTGTTGGAGCCAGACTAGTAGGTGGCGAAGTCGTGGGAGGTAGACTCGTTGGCGGTGATGTAGTTGGTGCTACTGTTGTTGGACTAGGTGTAGTTGGAGCAGCGGTTAGTCTTGATTCATCAGAAAAGAGGATACACAATCATATCAGAGGAAATTCTAATGCTTTCCAGCTGGCAATGTGTGGCATAAATTCTCTTAAAAAGGCAGGTATTTTTTTAATCAGGTTTTTCCCGAAGTTAAAAAAAATCATTGCAGCGTTGGTATTAATGGCAGGATTGTTATTAAATTATGAAGGTATAAAGGGACTTTCTATAATATCTTCCAAGCCGGCAGATATTTATATAGATAACTTGAACTTCAAGCCGGAAAATTTCATACGCACATGGAAAGGATATTTTCCTAAAGAAACATTTGATATTACACCCTCGCCGGCAATTGGCAATATAAACACTGATAAAACTCAGGAAATTGTAATGGCTGATGCTATGGGCAGGGTTTATGTATGGGGCGGCAGAGGTGGAAATTTGCTATGGCAAAGTGAATTAGGACAATCAGAGCTTACTTCACCGGTTCTTGCTGATATTAACAATGATGGAGTTTTAGATGGTGCTGATAATTGTCCATTAACACCTACAGGAGAGGCAGTTAATATTATAAATGGTTGTTCTTGTTCACAAATAAATATTGATGATGGAAATATTTGTACAATAGATTCTTGTGATGAATCCGAACAGATATGTTCCTATAATTACAGTAACTGTTTATCGGAACCTTATTGCGGTGATGGATACTGTGATGGAATAAGTTTAGGAGAAGACTGCAGAACATGCTCTGCTGACTGTGGAGTACTCCCAAGAGGTGTCTGTTGCGGAGACGGTAAATGCGATTTCAAAAAGGGTGAAGATTTAGACTTTTGCCCAGTAGACTGCAGTTTATAAACTCTTCTTTGTAGTGAAAGGAGGATTAACCCACCTTCTTCTTTTCCTTTCTTTTTCTCTTTCCCAATATTTTCAAAACAAAAACTATATGAATCCCGAACTCCCAAATACCTTTATGGATGACAAAAAACTGTTTTGGATCTTTGGCAGTCTTCAGTCCTTGACCTTAAGCGCAATAATCTATTTGATGTTCAGGTCATTGAACATGATGGCTGGAATAAGAACGATAGGCCTAGATACCCAGATAGTATTAAGTATTCTGTTCCCGGTGTTACTGCTGGCAGTTGAATACATGATATACTCAAAAGATTAGACTTATGCCAGACAAAGCATTATAGATTAAAATTCATCCTTTCTGCATAATGCCAAGGCTGGATATATCACTTCTAATAATTGTAGGACTGCCCTTGTACTGTATTTTTCCCATACTGCTTGCGTCCGCATCCAATGTTTCTAAAACATATACCTGTATGCTGCCTGCACTTGAAGCTTCTGCTTTAACATTTTTGGCCTTAAGGTCATATGCATTTATTATCCCTGAACTGCCTGCATCAATGTCAAGTGAATCAACAGTGCCCCGAACAGAAATAATCCCTGCACTTGAAACATCTAATATAGCGGTATTTACATCAATCTCAACATCAACACTTCCTGCCGAGTTAGAATTAATCACAATTTTATCTCCTTTTATAACATTATTGCCTTTGATATGTCCGGCAGAAGTTGCAGTCAGACTACTGATTTTATCAGTTGTTATATATACATTTATAGGTTCTGAATTTGTTATACATGAACTTAAATAAACTTTAAGTTTACCATTTATGATCTCTGTCTTAACAAGATCAATCAAATTTTCCTGAGCTTCCACCTTAATGGATTCCTGTGCTCCTTGTGTAAGATAAACATTGACGGTCCTGCTTGTATCTATATCTGTAAACTCTGTTGTAAAAGTTCTTGTTTCAGATATAACATCTCCTGATGCCGATACGCAATTTATGTCAGACCATCCGAAGTTATCAAAATGCATCATGCTCATATTTCCGATACCTGACAGGATAAAAAATATCAACGTCATTGCAAACATGAAAAAACCAATATCTTTTCTTTGATATATCAATGCAATTCCTGCAAATATCAATCCCACTGGCCACCATGATGCTAATGGATATAGCATAGAATAATTAAGGAGTCCTAAATTATTCAAAAAGAAAAAAAGCCCGAGAACTATGATGATTATACCGAAAAAAGATGACGAATCTTTCTTCATTTTATCGCCCCTTCAACATATAAATCCCAAAAGAGATTATAAATAAAGGCCAGACATAATCCCAACTGAACCATTCAAAAATATTTTGAATCATGAACATTACACCAAGACCTATAAGGATTACACCTAAAAATTTACTTTTGTCACCTCTTGGGACTGGTTGTTTCTTATTTTCTTTAATATCATCTGTATCAGACATGATAATTGATGCAAATATATAAAATAATATAAACCCGATTGGCTCTGAAATAAGAATAAGTACTGCAATTATACGAAATATTGTGCGTTCTACACCAAAATAATCAGCAATACCTCCAATAACACCATCAACTATCTTATCGTCTGATTTTTTAAGTGCTGGGGTATCTTTTTTCATACAATATATTGGTATTTATTATATATAAATCTGTTTTATCAATACCTGCTATCATCCCAATTTATGCTTTATATGATGATTAACGTACATGAAACCCAGAATGGAGATTATAGTATTGCATTGATGTTGCTTGGGATATCAAACATAATTAGAAAGCCGATACCTATAATTTCAGGACTGATAGCCGTAATTTTCACCTTAAACTCATACCTTCGCCGCAATCATCACAACAACAGACATCGCAACAGCCGCAAAAACAAAAGCAAAGTTCAGCCCGTACATATCAGCGACAAGCCCTGCCATGATAGGCCCTGTAAAGGCGGCAATCTCATCAATCGCACCATATATGCCGGTGATCTCGCCCCTGTTCCTCCCTGCCATCTTTGAGATATAAATAGATATCACTGGAGATATTATCGCAAAGCCCACACCTACAAGGAATGCGAAAATAAGTATGGACACAATGTTTGTCGAGACAAAAAGCGCGGCAAAGAACACAGATGATATCACAGATCCTATAGCAAGCATCTTTCTGGCACCCACATGGTCAGCAATCTCGCCGAAAGCGAACTGGAAAACAAAAGGCAGATACACGACAAAATACACGACACCAATCTGCCACAGGCTGCCGCCAATAGAGTTGATGTAAAGTGCAAGTATCATCACAAGAATGGCTGACGACATCTTGGAAAGAAATGACACAAAAGTGATCTTCACGCCAAGGCTTTTCTCTTTCATGTAATCCTTGATTCCCTTTCCCACAAACCTGTCCTTGAAGAAGACATCCTTCATCCCCTGTATCATAGACCTTTTAGGCTTCACGCTGTCAGGTATCTTCATGATTATCAAGGATGCCGCAAAAGCCCCGGCACCAAGCATATAAAACAGGTACTTGATATCTATCATGCTCACAAGGACAGCGCCTATCAAAGGCCCGACACAGTAAGATATAGAGCTTGCCGTATAGAAATATCCGATATATTCAGCTCTCTTGTTGCGCGGGGATATGTCTCTCACATAAGTTATGGACGGCACCCATACCCCGATGGCAGCGATACCGTTGTATATCCTTGCAACTATAAGCATGTTTATGCTGTGCGTCATCGCATACAGTGGGCCGATAATAAGATAGTTGGCGAAAGAGAAAAGGATGACTTTCTTCCTTCCCACCTTGTCTATGAAGTCTCCCATGACAACAGAGACGACAGCGGCAGCGATTGACATCAGAGATATGATGAACCCTACCTGAGAATAGCTGGGAATTATGCTGTGTATATATATTGAGAAGAAAGGCAGTATTATGCCCCACGAAAGAGTATATATGAGAAATGCCAGAGACAGCATCTTGAGCGATTTAGGAACTTTGTTGAGGTTCTTCTCAATCCTGTGCAGTTCCTTGAACCTTAGATCCATATATCACACCTAAACAAGGCCCATAAAGATTCCAAGACCTATGCCAAGCATAATTATGCCGATAGCCAGATGAAGATTTTTGATATTCTTCTCTTTCCATCCGGAAACATCATCCACCTTCTTGAACCCGAAATGTATGACAAATGTGATTCCCAGCAGAGGCAGGATAAATATAAGATTATATATCAGAAGCCACGGTATCGTCTCAATAAGCTCAAGTGTGGACAGTATGCCCCCCGCAATGAAGTAAGGCCCCATCGTGCAGGGTATGAGAAACAATGTAACAAAGGCCCCCATGAAAAATGCACCTTTCGGCGAAGTGATGCTTGTCATCATCTTCTTGACCCTTGGCCTCCATCTCATAGGCATCTCAGTCAGGAGGCCGCCCGGCCTGTACCAGAGATATCCCTTAAGGTGCAGAAGCCCAAGAATGATAGCGACATACCCTAAAATATTATAAAGTATAGGCCGGATATTCGTTATAGACTCAACCAGCTGGAAAGACCTTATGATTATAAGGCCGTAGAAAAAATACATCACAAAGACAGCAGCGACAAAGGCAAGCCCTGCATGTATGACCTTAGCCTTCCTGTTGCCTGGATCATAAGTGGTGATGCCTATAAGCATAAGTATGAACACAGCAAGAGCGCACGGGTTGACAGTATCTGCAAGAGCGATAAGGCCAAGAGTGGCCAGGCTTATCTCATTCCTTCCCGCACTTGTATCAGCAGCAGTATCATTGATTGATACATCATCCCCAGAATCCTCGACGCCTTCGCCATTCCACTGGAATATCCATCCCTGGACTTTCACAGCATTGTCGAACAGCACCTTGCTTCCTGAGAGAGGCACTTCCAAAGGTTCTATCACTTCATACTCCATACCTTCAAGTGCAGACACCACATCATCTGTCAAGAGAAGCGGCCTAAGAAACTCAGCATCCCCGCCTCCTCCGGAATGAATAAGTATTTTCTCATCTTTCCATATATTCGGCTCGCCCGGAAGTGCTGTTATGTCTATTTCGTCAAGGCTCACAGAACTGCCGTCCATTAGCGGGCATCCATTACCGAAAAGCCTCGCAGCAGTCCCGGGAATTCCGCTGATGATCGGGCTGTCCCCGACTATGATATCATCCTTTCCGAATATGATAAGCGGCACTCCAAACCCCGAGCCGTACGCATCATCATAATCCTTCATTATCCTGCTGTTCCCAGGAGACCTGTACACCTCATACTCAATCACGGCAAGGTCTATAGTCTTGGGCGCTGTATCAAGCACAACAGGGTCTGCCTGTGCGCAGTGCGAGCATCCGATGCCGGTGAAATAGACAGCGCAGGCATCAGAAGATGCATGGGCAGCAGGCAGAAATAATAAAATAAATACAAAAAACACAGCAAGCCCATATCTAAAATCCATCTTTATCTCCTCACTTATATTTTATATCTCCAAGTGCTTATATATTTTGGTATAATCCAAACATATAAATATCAACAGACGCAATATAATCTTATGGAAAACAGGCAAAAAGACGAAATCCTGATGGAGATCGCAATCGGAAAATGTGTATCGCATAAGCTGCCAAGTTATATGCAAAACAAAAAAGAGTCTGCATCCAAGCCATCTGTAGCAGAGCAGGTTCTTTTCAGATAAGGTATCTTAAGTTCTTTCTATACATCTGGACATTCATTTAAAGACAATGTTAATCGAAATTACGCTACACCTGCCCTTAAAGAAGTTAATCGTCATCAAAGATAAATAATTCATCAATTCTTATTTTCAAGACCTTGGCGATATCATGAGCTAATTTTAGAGAGGGATTGTATTTCCCTTTCTCAAGAAATACAATTGTTTCTCTTCGAACTCCAACCTTTGATGCAAGCTCTTCCTGAGTAAGATCATACTTTGCCCGGAGTTCTTTGATTCTGGTTTTCATCTAAATTTCACTTCTTTTATTATAAACCCATCTGAGTATACTCCATGAAATCATTCCAACAAAAAGAACTGTATAATACATATCTTCAAGTTTTACACCCAACGACCAAATTTTGTTTGCCTGAAACAAAATTATTACTGATAGCATAATCATCCAACCAGCATGGTAACCTGCCTTTTCATTAATTCTTGTGACTCTTTCATCATTTATTAATTCAGTTTTAGGTTTTGTCGAGGCAACTAATCCCATAATACACGTCATTATTCCAACAAGAATTAATATTCCTCCAAGAACCATTATTGTCTTGGAACCTGTTTGAAAAAACAACGCAACACTTCCAAGTAAGATAACAATCAAACCCATTCCCATAAATGATA
>JAIVYO010000046.1:0-6240 GCA_048635405.1 Campylobacterales bacterium
CGCCCCCTTTAATTTATCGTCCAGCTTGCCCCTTCGTTTGAGCAGCCTGGTGGTCAGCAGGATGTCACTGTCAATGGAATAACCTATAAGCATAAGCAGTGCCGCCACAGTGCCCATTGACAGGGCACTACGGCGCAGGCGACCCTGAAAAGATAATAGAGATACCTACATCACTGGACAGGATGATGTATCTTGACCGCGAGTTTGACATATCATCTTCTGATTTTGAGAATGTCTTCGGCAAAGAGCCTGTCCTTGACGACATAGTCGGGGCCATGTTCCCATGGAACTTCACAGTAAAAGAGATAGGCTCCGAAAACATAACGCTTGAATACATGATGGAGATAGGCGATACTTTTGTCATGCCCCAGACTGCCTGGAACTCGACAGTCACGGCAAAGAACGGTACAGCATTGACAATCATGCAGAACCCTGAAGAAGGCCAGGTCATACAGACCCTTTTCGGCCCGGCATCCATCACCCTTGCAGAAGACAGGATAAGTCTTGCGATAGATGCCGAGACAGGCCAGGAGATAATGACACCTTACGGCCAGGGCACTGTAGTCTCTGTCAGCGGGGAATCAATAACTTTTGACCTCAACCCGCCCATGGCAGGAAAGACCCTCATCTTTGACATAACAGTTGAGAATGTTACAAAGGTAGTTGTTGAGTAAGCCTGTTTTGGTCTTATTGCGTCGCTTCTTTAAAGGCTTATCGCTCCAGAATATTTTTTAGTTGTGGTACATAGTGATTTATTGTATGGTATGCATCCCCCAATCTCTCTGAATTATCCCATCTGTATTCTGCAAGAAGCATATAATCATCATTTATCTTTTCTATAATTAGGTGTATTGATTCGTCTTGGTCTTCAGAGCCTATATCCAAACATATTCTTGAAGTTTCATCTGCGTTCTTTGTAATTTTTCTGACTTTTTCTGCAGCATCCATAAGGGGCGATATTAAGGCTGCATAAGTATCTGCAAGCTGTAGATTTTCATCAAAATAATCGCAGGATCCCGCACGCAGGCCATCATTGGTGAGAATCACTACTGCGGTTATGTATCCCTCTTTTTTTATTTCACTGAATATTTCATTCATCTTTTCTGGAATTGTTTTTTCCATATTGGAAACCTCTTGTCTTTGACTTTTCCTAAAAAGTTCCAATATATACATTAATCACTGGAACATAGTTACGGTAACATACACACAAACTTTTATAAAACTTTCATCTAGGCCCGCAATCTTCAGATAGCAATCCTTATCAATAATCAATAACATATTTATAATGCAAAGACCAATATCTTACATTACTCATTATAGATTTAAAGACGTGTTACAGATGAACGAGAACGAGATGAACCAGCTTCTTTTGAGAAAGATATTGCGGCAGCTCAAGATAGATCCGGAAGATCATGAGACCCAGAACACTCCAAGAAACATACTCATGATCTCGGCAGAATATCTTCCCAAAGACCTGACACCCCAGTCCCTGCACTGCAAATCACTTGCCGACGGCCTTGTCGACAGGAACATGAATGTGAATGTCATATCCTACGACCCCTGGAAAGCAGGCCAGACAGTCGAGATGGGGGGTGTCAAAGTCCATTACATAAACAATCCCATAAAGACATATTCTCCACTGACCTGGGCGCTGACCCTTGCCATGGAGATAAACAGGACTGCATCAGATATCTATCACAGGGAAGGGGGCATAGACCTTATCCATGCCCACCAGTGGGAAATGTTCCCATGCGGCCTTTCACTTCAGGCAGCTATAAGCAAGCCACTGATAGTCAATTACTATTCTCTTCAGCATCACCGGGCACCGGGCGTGAGCAACGGCTACACCGACTCGGTCAAGCAGATAGAATGGCGCGGGTCAAAAGATTCGCAGAAGGTTATGGTGAACGAGGACTGGCTCAAGAACGAGATAATCAAGTACTATTCTCCCGAACCGCAGAAAGTGGATGTCGTCAATTCTGAAGAGAAGCAGTGGACCAAAAAGATAGTGAGAGATTACAGATGGGTCTTTAAAAACTGGAATAACGGGGGGTATGAGCAGTGAAAGTCATGCACCTGACATGGGAATTTCCTCCATATAAGGTCGGGGGCATAGGCACAGTCCTTGAAGACCTGACAAGAAGCCAGCTGTCTCAGGGCATAGAGCCTGTAGTCATAACCTGTGGTTTTGAAGGTAAGGTAGGATACGAAAACAGGGAAGGTATCCATGTATACAGGTTTGATGCAGACTACATCCCTGCCGAAGATTTCCATTCCTGGGCTCTTCAGATGAGCATGCTGATGCAGAACAAAGCATGCGAAGTCATAAATGAGCACAAGAATATAGATATTATACATGCCCATGACTGGCTTGTCGCCACAGCAGCAGTAGGTGTCAAGCATATGTACAGGATTCCTCTCGTATCAACTATACACGCGCTTGAGAGCGGAAGATACGGCGGCATCAGCGGCGACCGCCAGGAACTTATCCATTCTCTGGAGAAAAAGCTTGCATACGAGTCATGGAAAATTATCTGCAACTCAGAGTTCATGAAGCGTTCCATATCCTATTCTTTAAGCATCCCTCACGACAAGATAGACGTAATACCTAATGGCGTGAACATAGACAAGATGAGGGCAGATTTTGACCATGGTGCTGAGAAGGCGAAATACGCGCTACCGCACGAGTCCATCGTATTCTATGTGGGCAGGCTTGTCTGGGAGAAAGGCATAGATATCCTTGTAGGAGCTATACCCTCAATACTTGAGAAGCAGCCGGATGCCAAGTTCGTCTTTGCAGGCTGCGGATACATGACAGACCGGCTCAAGAAGCAGGCATATGATATTGGTGTCGCTGACAAGGTCCTGTTCCTTGGTTTTGTAGATGACGAGACATTGAAGAGGCTTTTGAACATCTCTAATGTCATGGTCGTGCCTTCAAGATATGAGCCTTTCGGCATAACAGCCGTAGAAGCTATGTCCTGCGGTCTGCCTGTAGTTGTGGCAGATACAGGAGGTCTTGCAGAGACAATAAGCCATGACATTGACGGGATAAAAGTATGGCCTGAAAGCTCAAATTCTCTGGCCTGGGGTATCTGCAGAATTCTCGGTGACCATAATCTCGCAGCAAGCCTTTCTGAAAACGCATACAAGAAAATTGAAAAACAGTACAACTGGAGCAGCATTTCCGCACGGCTTAAATCCGTATATGATAATGTATCAAAAGAGTATTCTGCAAATGACTGGAAACCTTCCGTATCTATAAGGCAGGATGGTTAAAGCCCACCGCCAAACCTATAAATAGATTCATATCCTTATTAGCTTAGGAGGCACCAGTCAATGAGTTCTGTATGTTTTTATTTTCAGGTCCATCAGCCAAGGCGCCTTTTCCCGGGGCATGTGATAAATGTCGGCGGGGCAAAGACACCTGATAGGCTTGAATCCACCATATTTGATGACGGCAAGAACAGGCAGATCCTTGAAAAAGTTGCAGGCAAATGCTACTATCCTGCAAACAGGCTGATGCTTGACAGGATAGATGAGCTTAAGGGCCAGAAAAAAAAGTTCAAGATATCCTACTCACTCTCAGGCGTCCTGATAGATTCTATGGAGCGTTTCATGCCTGATCTTCTTGAGACCTTCCGCCAGCTCGCAAAGACAGGCTGTGTTGAGTTCCTCTCAGAGACATACTATCACTCTCTTTCAAGCTTCTGGGGCACCGGCACAGAAAGGCCTGAGTTCAGGGCACAGGTTGATCTGCACTCAAAGGCAATGAAAGATGTCATCGGCTACAGGCCAACCTTTTTCAGAAACACAGAGCTTCTCTTCAATAACTCGATAGCGAATACTGTAGAGTCCATGGGCTTCAAAGGCATGTTAAGCGAAGGCATAGAATGGATACTTGATGGCTGGAAATCTCCCGAGCATATCTACAATACATCAGGATCAAAGATACCAATCCTCCTCCGGCATTACCGCCTCAGCGATGACATGTCATACCGCTTTTCAGCAAGATGGTTCTCTGGATGGCCTCTGACAGCAGAAAAATACTCAAACTGGCTTTCAGCCTGCCAGGGTGAGACAATAAACCTTTTCATGGACTACGAGACCTTCGGTGAGCACCAGTGGGAAGACACAGGAATTTTTCACTTCTTAAAAGCGCTTCCCGAACAGATACTGAAATGGGATCACATGGACTTTGCAACCCCGACAGAAATAGTGAACAGATACCCTGTCCGTGGAGCGATAAATGTCTCTGACTTTGACACAATATCCTGGGCAGACCTTGAGCGCGACCCCTCAGCATGGCTCGGCAACAATATGCAGCGCCTCATATTTGCAGAGCTTGAGAGAGTGGGTGAAATTGTAAAGCAGACAAAAGACCAAAAACTTATATCTATATGGCGCTTCCTCCAGACATCAGACCATCTGTATTACATGTGCACCAAGCACTGGGGTGACGGTGATGTCCACAAGTATTTCAGCCCCTACGGTACGCCTCCTGAAGCCTTTGAAGGCATGGTCAAGGCCATATCCCAGCTTGAGTATCTTGCTAAGATGAAAGCAGGATGCAACTGAATTCATATCCTGCGCACTCATACCATTCCATGTTCTCCAAAACAGATATATATGCAGTTAAGCCAATTATATATCATGTCTTCAAAAGCACGCATGACTGCCATCATAACTGTATTCGCTGTCATATTCTTGTTTTCCGTGTCAGCATATGCAGAAGTATACGCACCCGTTGTCGGAAAGGTCAGCGAGGGCGACACATCATTTTTTCTCATAGATGTCACAAAAGAGGATGCCCTGACAATAACAGTGTCCCTGCATCAGCCGGATCTGGTGCAGACAATCCCTGACGATGAGATAACTGTCCTTGGGATATATGACCCGTCAGGGGGGGTGATGACAGATGACGGATGTTCAGGCGAGATACTTAAGACCTGCAAGATATATAACCCGACGCCCGGCACATGGCTTGTTGAGGTGAAAGGCGACAGGATATACGGGACAGGCGAGATAAATGTCCAGGCATCCCACCTTATACAGAACTGGCAGGTCTATTATAATGTCTATGAGCAGGACGACTACACAGGCGAAAGATATGATATGGAACAATATTCCATGATATTCTTTGAAAAATACATATCCACTTCAGACAGGGATCATTTCGCAGTTGTGGGTGAATGGGATGATTATGCAGCAAAATATGATATAACTCTTATATCTCCAAATCTCAGGACATCGCAGGACATATCAGAAGAGGACGAGACAGATATCCAGGCATATTACCTGACGCCCGGAAGTGAGGCAGAAGGCAGCTGGATAATTCTTCTGAGGTCGCTCAAGGGTTTTTCACCGTTAACACTTTACACTGATTACGGCTATCTTGATGAGGTAGCTACCCAGCAGCTGATAAAGGATGAGATAAAAAAAGCAGATGAGACAAAAGAGTATCCTATTCTGGTGACAGACACATCAACGCCTCTTATTCTGTCTCTTATGGAAAAGCAGTCTGGCGATGCTCTTATAATCTCAAAGGTCTTCAACCCGCTGGGAGCAGAAGTCGCATGCACAGATTTCGGTACAGGCTGCGCCATACAGGATCCGCAGGAAGGCATATGGCTTGTTGATATATCGGCACAATCAATAACAGGGGCAGCACCATTCAATTTCGCAAGCACCCATAACACATATGAGCCCAAAGATTATATGATCTCAGAATCTCTTGATTCCAATGACATCGTGTTCTATGAGACCTATGTCAAGACACAGGACAAGGAGCACATGGTGGCTGTTGCAGACTGGACAGATTCCAGTACAAATGTAGAGCTTGCTATAATATCTGCCAATGTAATCCCAAAGACATCACAATCTGCAGGCGATGAAAAGAACGCAAGGCTCTACTCATTAAGTCCCGGCAATGTTGCTGAAGGAATATGGATAGTCCAGCTCGCATCTCTTGAAGGTGCAGGCGAGGTTAACATATCCTCAAATTACAATCTTACAGAAGTGGATACTCAGGATATGAAATATGTTGACAACATAGCCCAGGATGAAGTGCAGACATTCTTCATATCTGTTGAAAAGACAGACATCCCTCTTGTCATGTCCCTGCTAGAGAAGCAGTCAGGCGATGATGTTGCCATATCTCACATATTCAATCCTGATGGGAATGAGATTCAGTGCTCTGTGTTCGCATCAGGGTGCGCAGTCCAGGATCCTATGGTTGGT
>JAIVYO010000047.1:0-6238 GCA_048635405.1 Campylobacterales bacterium
GTCCTTCAATATTATCTTTATGCCTTTATTCAGGTATGCCAGCTCCTTTATCCTGCCTTTCAGGATGTCCAGGTCAAATATTATGTCAGGGAATATCTCTTTGTCCGGCAGGAATGTTATCTTTGTGCCTGTGGAATCGCTTGTTCCTTTCTCTTCAATACCGGATTCCGGGGCGCCTCTCTTATACTTCTGCCTGTACATCCTGCCGCCTCTCTTCACGCAGACCTCAAGAGATTCAGAAAGGGCGTTGACAACTGAGATGCCTACGCCGTGCAGGCCTCCTGACACCTTATAGGAATCCTTGTCGAACTTGCCTCCGGCGTGCAGTTTTGTGAGGACTATCTCTACTGCAGATTTTCCGTGCTCAGGCATGATATCCACAGGGATGCCCCTGCCGTCATCTTCAACAGTCACTGTGCCGTCCTTGTTTATCTGGGCTGTTATGTTCTTGCAGTGGCCGGCAAGAGCCTCATCAATAGAATTGTCCACTATCTCGTAGACCAGGTGATGCAGGCCTCTCTTTCCTGTGTCGCCTATGTACATTCCCGGGCGTTTCCGTACAGCTTCAAGGCCTTCAAGGACCTTTATCTGGTCTGCGCCGTATTCTTTCTTTATCTTTTCCATCTTGTTGTTTTCCATCGGTTTCACTCTAAATTTTTCAATAAATATCAGATACTAAATCATTTAATTTTTCGTCTATGAAAAAACAGTATGCTAAGAGCCAAAAAATAAGGCAGGAAGCATAACATGCAATCATATCATTTTTCTTTTAAAAATCACCTTAAAAAAGCATAGAGAATGCTGTTTTTCGCTATAGATACTATTGGGCGGATACCTTTATATAGTTTATGAGGGGGCTTTTAAGAGGGCAGAAATCACTACAGGGAATATTCCCAGATCCTCTTCTCTTTCGGGCTCCGGATGTCTGAAACTTCTCCGGAGACATCTTTTAGGAACAGCTCTTTTATCTTCTTCATATCATAGCCGGGGTGATTGCCGAGAATCCACATCAGCTTGGTCATCGCGGTCTCGCTTATCATGTCATGGCCAGGTATCGCACCTGCATCCAATGCTTTCTTTCCGCACTCGTAGAGATACATCCAGGAGAAGCCTATCGCGCACTGGGATGAGACCACAATAGGTATGCCTTTATCCACTGCTTTTTTTATTTCAGGTATCAGAGAGTTCTCATCTATCGGTACATTGCCTGCACCGAAGCCTTCAAGGACTATGCCTTTATAGCCCAGATCAACCAGGCATGAAATTATCTTGGGATCAAAACCCGGTGTCAGCTTCTGGATGCAGACCTTCTCTTCAAGCCTGTCGAAATACCTGATCTTGGAATCAACATTGTTGCTGCAGTAATGCTCGCCGGTGTGGCGGATGTCATGCTCTATAATACCTAATGGCAGCATGCCGACGCTCTCAAAAGCCTCAAACTCGACTTCCCTGAACTTCTTTGCCCTGTTGCCTCTCAGCATCTTGCTGTTGAAGACAATCATGACCTCGTGCATATCTGTCTCTGTCGCCACCCTTATGGCATCAATGATGTTTCTTCTCACATCAGAGCCGACCATGTGTACAGGGACCTGGGATCCTGTAAGAATTACGGGCTTTGAAAGGTCCTGCAGGAGAAAAGACAGTGCTGAGGCTGTGTAGTGCATCGTGTCTGTGCCATGGGTGATTATGAAACCATCATACTTGGAATAATTATCATTTATGGCTTTTGCAAGATCTATCCAGTACTTTGGCTGCATGTTAGAAGAGTCTATATTTAAAAGGTCAATAGTCCTGATTTCTGCAAGTTCCTTTATCTCTGGGATGAAACCAAGAAGCTCTTTCTCGTTGAACTCTCCGGGCTTCCAGCTCCCGTTGATCATCTTGGCTGTGATCGTCCCGCCAGTACCTATCAGGAGGACTTTCTTTTTCACCATAGATAAATCACATCAAAGAATGCTTATAAGTCTTTTGATTCGGATATGATGATACAGCAAATACACCAGGCATTTGCCCGAAGACTCTTATCTGAATGGATTTTACTCTAGAAAAACCATAGCCTTTTTTAAATTCTCTTTAATCACAAGGAATATTCACTTTTTGTTGCGGTTCAGAATAGTAATAACAGGTATTCCAAGACAAGATATAGAATCGCCGCCAACAGCACCCTCTGTAATTTTCAGCCCAATACAAGTACAGTCTTTATATTTTGCATTAGGATAAACAGCAGTCCTAAAATTACCACAATGTCTTGGAAAGAAAAATACAACTAAAATAAAACTTCACTAAATTTTACTTTCTATAAAATTTATAGTAAATTAAAGAAGCAATAATCAAAAGAAACAATATAATAACACCCATACTTGTTATGTCAAATTTGCTTGTATCACTATCTATTGAAACATATTGAAAATTTCCTTCTCCTGTTACTTTTTCAGGAATTTTACCTTGCGAAAAAATAAATGATATATCATTTGAGTTTTCAAACAGTCCTAAAGTTAAAAACATATCACTAATATCGTCTTTCACTATATTTGTTTTAATATTCGTTTTAGAAGTAAAACCAATAAAAAGATTGGTTATATTGTTTTTATGTCTACTAATTTGATACCTATAACCATCTCGTTCGATATATAAAACAAACAGATTATCTGAATAAGCATATAATCTATTTCCTTTGAAGAATTCATCTTCTTTATAGAAAGAACATTCTGAACAAATGTTAGTGCCTTCATAATATATAGAATTTGGCTCTAGACCGATTCTTACCCAAAATCCTTGTTCTTTTGCTTTTTGTATAAGTATATCAATATTGAGTTCATTGAGAAATTGTTGATTTGCACCATAATCAAGTCCGGCTTCCAATGTTTTAGGTTCTGCTTCTTGCTGAGCAGGTACAAAATATGATGATACTAAAGCAAAAAGCAAAATCGAAAATAACCCAAAAATAAAATATTTTCGTTCCATATACTCACCACACAATAAAACTCCACCAAGGTTTATTCATTGAAATAATTTCGCCTGTTTCTGCATCTACATTTGTTTCAATTTCCATAGATATAGGAATCACAAAAAACAATTTTGCCTGTTTTGTTCCTTTCACAAAATATGCAGGTCTTCCCGAATCTTCGCGAAGTTCTATCTCTACGGATTCCATAGCAGGCATCTCGGGAATCCCAACTACATCTTCAGGTAGGATATTTACCCTCCTTTTTCCAGCAGAGGTCGTCATATAAAGCCCGGATCCTTCTAATATCAACTCACCGAAATATTCAGCAGAAAATGCACCTGATTTCAAGACACCTTTAGGTTTAGAAACAATTCCACTCCCTTCGTTTTGTGGAATTGTTCTTGATATTGTCACTTCACGCGACCTCACATTAATACCATTTACTCCAACAACAACTGTCCTTGTCTGAACATTATACTCTGCCGTATTTGTAGAACCACTATCATCAGAACAGTCAGGCCCCGTGCATTGGCACATCACTTGCGCAGGATAACTCTCCGCCACCATGCAAGAGGTACCGGAAGGACACTCATAATAACTGCACGGATTCGGCTCTGCACATATCCGTCCGACTTTCGGAAACTCAATACATTCCAGTCCTTGCTTACAGGGCTCATCGATACTGCATTGGACGCCACCATTTTCATGCGCAACCATAAGTTTAGGCGATCTTGGCATAACTATTGGATCTGAAGGGCCGCTCGTCCTATCCTCCGGAATACCACGAGACGTACACACAGGAAAGGTAGAGATATCACCGGCTACAAACTGCACAATAAGAGCGACATCAACAGCATCTCCGGACTGGCCGTTGCCGTCAAGGTCTGCACGTGACTCCTGATCATCTGTGAAATCACCGTCACCGACAGAATGGAGCAGCATGAGGTCTCGGTCTGCGTATGTGACATAGCCGTCGTCGTCGAGGTCGCCATAGGAAGCGCAGGGAGGAATTGAATTCCTGATTATTAGAGGTGGTGCGGAAGGTCCGCTGCTTGGTGTGAAAGGAACGCCTCCGTCACCCTCATCACTACTTGAGTCACATTGCGATTCAGGTGATTGTATGCATGAACAATCTCCAGACGCTAGTGTTTCACAATAAGGAACCTGAACTCCATCAGGACATGTATAATATGTTGGGCAATCTACATTGCCAGCATATACTGTGCCTGAGCTAAAGCATATAGCCATCAAAAACAAACCTGCCAAAAGTCGTATATTCATATCAACACCAATCAGTAAAAGTTAGATTAACTATATATATATTGTTTTTTTCTCGGGCATTTGCCCGAAAGCCTATTTTTGACTGGATTATCCTTCTCAAGAGCTTCTGAAATCAGTGCTTTTTCAAGGTCAAGTATGCGCGTTGTAATATCTGTCAACATTGAAAGTAAAAAAAGATTATGGATTATATTAATGAGTTTTTTGAGATGGATCGACTTGTTTAAGTGAGATATCCGTTTTCTCACACAACCTCATTCATCCTTCTTATGAACTTCTTGAAGACAGAGTCTTTCTTGAGGATTGTGAGAAGGCGCTCGTCCGTTATCTTATGCACCCGAAAAGACATGCGTGCCCTGCCGTCTTTTGTGTCTGTGCGCTTTGTGATCTTGCAGAAGCTGTCATTGACGAATGCAATGTCAGTCTCATGTATTACGCTTGTGCTGCCTGCAATCTTTTCCTCTTCCCTCTCAAGATGGAGGACAAGGAAGATATGCTCGCGCCTGAGGAGAATTGTATGGCCCAGATTCACATTGCTGTGGTATGTTGATGTGTATTCTCGCTTTGGGAGGCTGTCCCACTCTTTTGTGAGATGCTTCCTTACATGCTCAATGTAATGGGGCTTCTCCGACCTTAGTTTCTTGAAGCCCTCGTCCTTGTCTCTTTGGAGCTCATAGTAGTAGGCATAGCCGTCAAAGTAGCGCATGGTCTTAATTAGGGGTTTTTGGTTATATATCTGGCGGGAGTGTTTTAGGTTGTGTTATAATATCAAAAGAATTCAGTTACCTAATACAACTTTGCAGTCCTTTATTTCATTGAAGAGATTGTCTGCTTCTTTTTCAGCAAGAAGGTAGCTATACATGATTGTATTTCCAAACAGATAACTGCCATATGTTACTACATGAGCTATAAGATATACCCCACTGGCAGTAAATAATGCAGAAGCAGTTTCTATATCACTATTGCAATAATATATTGCTGCTCCAGCAAAGAGACAAACACCTGGAACAGCAGAAGCCACAGTTTTTATTATATTTTTCTTCTCTTGCTGATTCATCTCTTCTGCAGTCAGGCCTGCATCCACGTTTTTTATACCCTTATTTAGTGGGATTGATAGGATATTGTCTATTGGAGATGTTATGATGGATGCATAATGACCAAATTTTGCCAGTATTGTGGAATCATCGGTTTTTATTTTCTTTTCAAGCCATTCTATCTCATTATAGACAGTTTCAGGAGATAAGAGTATACTGTCCTGTGACTTTGTAGATTTATTAAATAGTTTTAAAAAAAATATAGAATACATATCTCTAAAATCGTTAACGGTATAGCCTTCCGGATTTTCAAGAAATTTATTCAGGCATTCCAGGCTATATTCTTGAGCATCGTTTATATGATTTACAAGATCTACATCCATCTTAACTATTAAGTGGCGAAGATTTAAATATCTTAAATCTGTCTTCACATTCCCTTATACACATTTCTCCTGTGGCCTATGCAAAGGATATGTATTGTCTTCTCGGTCTTGTCAATGTCTGCAATGATCCTGTAGTTGCCAGACCTTAACCTAAAGGCAGATATCCCTTTAAGCTTTTCGAAGAAATGAAAGGGGTTTTCCTTTGCAGACATTATCCTGCTGAATATTCTCTCTCGTTCAGGCCTGACCAGCCTTTCTAGAAAATCTATCGCTTCTTCATCAAAGATTATATCATACATCACAGGCCCAACCGTTTCCTTGCACTATCTTCAGTGAGGAACCGGCCTTTCTTTATCCTTTCTCTTGCTCTCTCAATTGACCTTAATGTCTCTTCGCTAAGCTGCGGCTCTGTCTTAGATGCATTTACTATGAAGATAACCTTCCGGATCACCTCATCATAGCTCTCGTTCCCATATTCTCTAAACAGGTCCAGCTGGCTTTTTGTATCTTCATGGATCTTTATTGTTGTTGTACTCATAGTATCCCAGTATACTAAAGTATACCATAGTATACTTATATATCTTTCTACTAACACC
>JAIVYO010000048.1:0-6160 GCA_048635405.1 Campylobacterales bacterium
TTTATATCACAGCACCCGAGCTTTGGATAGCATCAGATGTAAAAGAAAGTCCGGTGCAGGCATCTTCGGCGACATACACATTCTACGCCAACGCAGAGAGCGGCATAAAGAATTACAGCCTGATAATCAAGAACATCAACGGCGGAACATTGAACGGCGTATTCCTCAACTTCTCATCACTCAACTTCACAAAAGGCAACGAAAACATAACAGTCACCCTCACCAACGGAACAGATGGTGTCACAGTAGACGAAAATAACGCAACATTCACAGGCATAACAGCAGAAACAAACAAGTCAGTAATCCTGTCCTTCAATGTCTCAAATCACACAACAGGCACATATTCAACAACATTCAACCTGACATCCTCAAACGGCGAGCCGATAGAGAACTATTCAGTCACATTGCAGTTAATTATAGACAACAGCCTTGACCTTTCTATGACACACTCATCAGTCCCCAAACTGTATCCCGGCAACACGACAACCTTTGAGGTCGATGTCGCCTACAGGGACGGCAGCCAGGTCACAGGCCTGAACTCTTCAAACATAACAGCCCTTGCAATAAGGAACGGTGCTTCACAATCTATAATATCATACCTCAACAATTTCACAGAGCAATCACCTGGCACATATCTCCTCAATCTGACCCTCCCATCATCCATGGTCGGGGGAGATGTCCATATGGATTTCACAGTCTCGACCGGAACTTATTCAGGCTCATACTCAGAAGACATATCTGTACACGCGCCTTACCTCACAACACCTTACTGGACATCCGGATACAACCCTTCAAATATAGATATCTACACATTCGGAACAGGATACGATACATACAACGTCTCAATAAGGAACAACGGTCTTGAGTCCTCAGGCACCATGACAGCAACTATCTCAACCTGCGGAGCATCATACCTTGCTCTCGTAGACGACGCGGCGCAGGCAATATCATCAATCCCTGCAGGAGGTACAGGTACAGCAAGATGGAGAGTAGACCCTATAGCGAACAAGACAGGCTGTGTAATCACAGTCACAGTCACAGGCGGAAAGTTCTGGTTCAGCCAGACATCAGCATCAGTCTCAAAGACAATAGATATTACAAACTCACAGACTGTCGTCCCGGAAGAAGAAGAGACAGAGGAAGTGACTCCAAGCTTATTGTCAACCTGCAACGTCAGCACATGCGACTATGACGAGAAATGCATCAACGGCATATGTACACACTTTGACTGCGACAACGGCTATTACTCCAATCATGAATGCGTAAAATATGTATATTCCATAAATTTCACATCTGTCCCCGAAAACCTGGAGATAGTCCAGGGAAACACATCTTCTTTCAGGATATATTACAAGAACACAGGCAACAGGAAGATAGAGGATTTCAGTTTCACTCTTGAAGGGCTTGACAACGAGTCATCTTACAAGGTGGTCACAAATCTGCCTGACAAGATTCTTGACGATGAGCCTCAGGATGTAGTCATTCTCTTAAACATATCTTCAGACGCGCCGGTGGGACGCCACAACATAACAGTCTGGTTCAGGTCAGACAAGCTGACGACCTCGACAGCCTTTGCCCTCTCAATCCTTCCTGACGCAGAGTCTATCGCAGAGATTGAAAAATGGATGCCTGAGCTTGAGAAGGATATAGAGGATCTGAAGGAAAGCTTTGATAAGATAAAAGACAGCATCAACGGCACAAATTACACTTTCCTGAACGATACGCTTCATAAGATAGATATCCTTTATGCCGAGGCGAAGAATGCCACGCTTTCAGGTGACTTCCTGACAGCTTATGAAAGGAAGGCGCAGATTGAGGCTCTTATCGCTCAGGCGAACGTGCTGATATCAGACCAGTCTTTGAAGCAGGGAGGGACATTGAAGTACATGACTCTTGCAATCTTGCTCATCATCCTGTCTATAGGCGCATACATCTTCTACGACCAGTCCCGCTCTGATAGCTACCACACATTTAAGGGCTTGAGCATATCACACCTGAAGCAGATGCGCCTGATACCTTTCCTGTCATCCGCGAGAAGACAGTCATCTTCAAGAATGCAAAGACATATATCTGCGGGAAAAGTAAATATTAACAGCTATCATCACATGCCTACCTTTGAGGTCCGGCTTTTAAGAGCAATGCATTCGCTAAGGCACAGGATTAACCTAAAGCTTGAGAGCATGCACAGTCACCAGATAAAGCTTGACAGCAGAAGATTCGTCAAGAGGCCGGGAGCATATACTCCAACACCTCCTGCACGCACAGTAGCACCGTCGTATGCTCCGGCGAGGAGAGTACACAACACTGCAATACACACCAATGCGACACATGCATATCATCCTGCACATACTCAACCGGCAGTAAGGCCTGTATCAAAGATGATGAAACATTTTGAGAGGTCAAAGACAAGATGCGGCATCTGTGGAAAGGATTTCAGGAATATCCACGAGCTTGAGCTTCATAGGAAATACAGCCACCGTTCCCTCCACAGGAAATAGAGATAAAGTGTGAGAAAAGATGAACAGGAACAACAGCCTCATAACATTCATATTCTCATCAGTCCTTTTCATCTTCTTCATCCTTCAGTCAAAAGTCAGTTTTGATATGCTCTTATCTCCTATGAGTGCCGTCTTAGGCACATTTACAGGTGCAGGCCTTGGAATGAACTGGCTTTTCCTGATTCTTGCGCTTCTCTTTTTCTGCATCTCTTTTGCCCTTTTCATAATGTATATCCACGACAACCCCGGAGACAACTTCATACTTATAGGCTCAGCAATGATATCTGTGATAATAATAGTGATACACTCTTTTTCCATGCCAGCCATAATTTTTTCCATAGGTCTTTTCACAGCATCTCTTTACATGTTCTATTCAGTCAAGTCCGGCAAGGAGAAGGCGAGATCCCCGACAATATTCAACACATCGTTGAGCGTCTCATCGTTGGCACTGACCATTGTTAATCTTTCCATAGCTCTTGCAGTCTTCCTTGTCCTTGTCAACAACCCGTCATATGCTGATGATGAGATGTCCTCCATGAGCTCAAGCATGTTCGGCATGGATATATCAAACATCGATTCATTCCAGCAGCAGATTTTAGAGCAGCAGAAGGTTGCAGCTTATGCGCAGATAGAAGCAATTGAGACATCAGTCCTTTATGGTATATATGATGAGACATCAGGTCTCACATATTCAGAGAAACAGAAATGCTTCACCTCAATAAACTCAAGCATGGAAGAGATAGACAAAAACGCAAAGGCATCAATTGATTTCCAGCTTGCCATGGCATCATCAGACCCTAAGTTCAGTACAATAGAATCGACGCTGAATCTCCTGAACAAGTTCAAGATATATTACCCTTACATAACATTCCTTACAGTATTCATGATCCTTGAGATGATGAAGCTTTTCATGAAATATATCATAGCACTTGTCGCCCGAATACTTTGGGTGCCTCCTGTTATCGTACCTTCTTCCAGGTCTTCCTCGCAGCAGGGGCAGGAATCCCAGCAGGTACCGTCTTTATCACAGCAGGAGCCGGATCCCAGAGGATAAGTATGTGAATCTTTGATTATTTCTATATATCCCTTTATAAAATTAAAAATTTCAATCAATACCGTCCACACTCACAGAAACAATATAGCGAACAAACTTAATATTCATAAACAAACCGAGCTTGTTCAATACGCCTTCAAGGAAAATATCATTCAATTATCGGAGCGAAGGGATACCCAGGGATGGTAACACACGGCTGGCTTCATACTTTAATCAATGATACAAAAGTTGAATATCCTGACAGTTATGTATTTAAAGATACTATGTGCGATAAGTGGGATCTGAATATTATTGAAACTACGCCTACTAAAGATTTCTGGTGGGTAGTAGATAATTATGGATTCCCTTTATTTTCAAGAAAAGGTCATAAATCAGCTTCAAAAAATTGTGCAAGATATCTTAAAGAATATCCAATGAAAAAAGTATTAAGGGAGGAGAAAGTTGATCTATATTTCACTGGACTAAGCAGGCATGAATCGCGCTTGAGAGAATTCTCAGCGAAAAAATATGGTAACTATTTCTATTCAAAAAGTAATAAACACTGGAAATGTCATCCACTATTGGATTGGACAATTGAAGATATTTGGGAATATCATTTTAAAGAAAATATTCCAATAAATCCAATTTATAAAAAGTTTTCACCGAATAACTTTGAAATTCGAACAGCATGTTGGTGCTGTACGATTCCTATAAAATATGGAAAGGTACATTTTTTGAGAATTAATTATCCTGATTTATGGGAAAAACTATTAAAAAGAGGATTGGGTAAAATTATCATTGAAAAAAATTAGGAGCGTATAAAAATAATGAACAGCTTTTAAACTTAATGAATGTTGGGGTAATAATCGAGAAAGATAGTTTTGGGGAAATCTCCTTTATCTCCACCTCTTATTCGGGAGGTAACAAGCTGCGGCTTGTTGGTTGTGCCTTCGCAGTAGAAGAAGAAGCTGAGGTATTAAACTTAATTCTTGAAGGCAAAGTGGACCTGGAACAGAAGATTATTTTTGATAATACTTACCTGGGGGCGATTTCCCCCTGCAATCAATTTCTGGGTGAGATAACCATTCTAGAAGAAAAGCCAGGTTATTTAAAATTAAACGCCAATTTGGAAGAAGGAAGCTGGATATTTTGGTCTCAGTCCTGGTATCCGGGATGGCGTGGCGAGATAGACGGCAAACGGTCTGATGTACAACGAGCAGATTATTTATTTCAAGCTGTTTATTCTCCGGCAGGAAATCATGAAGTGAAATTTTTATATCGGCCCGAATCTTATATTTGGGGAGCCATTATTTCGGCAGTTGGGGTTGCGGCAGTAACAGTCGGCTTAAAAAGGACAAGAAAGAAGAAAAGCAAGACTACTGCTCAGAACCTGAAGCTCTGAGACGCAACACTTGATGCATCTTATCCATATCTCCTGGTAAGTAGAATGCGCTAAAGACAAGGATTGCTGCGGTTATCAGCCAGGCGGTGAGACCGATGGATAGAAGGGCTGTTTCAAGGGAATACTTTTGACCGATTGCTCCAGCAATCAATGGCGCAAAAGCTGAGCCAAGGTTACCAAGAAAATATTGAATGGATGTCGCAGTGCTGCGGATCTCGGGCAGAACTACATCATAAACAGTAGACGCAATATTAGGAGAAGCAAGGGGGATAAAAAAACAGGTAATGCATAATAAGATCCTAAAAGTTTCAACATTTTCATTGGGAATGTTGAGGGTAACAGTAAGGAATAAAGCTCCAAAAAGCACACCAGCGATGGATACATATAACCTGCCGCGAGAATATTTGGAATAGGCGGCATCCCCTAGAAAACCGCCTGCGAAATAGCCAGCTCCAATCAGTAACACTGCAGGAATCATGATAGAAGAGATGGTTTGGGAAGTGTAGTATCTTTCAACTTCTAAATACCTGAAAGACCAGAAAGTTATTACCTGCCAGGGCAATACGCCAATAAACCCCTGCAAAAAGAGGTAACGAAGCGTGGGAATCTTAATCAAGTTCAGCAACTGGGCAAGATCAAAACGCGCCAACTTTATTTCAGGCAGCGAGGTTAGCTCTGGCTCACTGGATCCGCGGGGAATGTCCTTAACGCCGAAATATATCAGGACGGACAAAATTAAACCAAGCATTCCGGTCAGGATGTATATCATTCGCCAGCCGATTGTAGGACCGAAATTTAGAGCAAGGAGCAAGCCGAGAAGATAGCCAAGGGGTATGGAAAGTTGTAAAAAACCAAAGATACGGCTTCTTTTTTGCGGTGGAAAATAATCTGAAATCAAGCTGGCAATTCCAGGATAACTGGAATCGTCGATTCCAGTTGAAGCGCGGGATATCAAAAATAGACGCGCAGTGGGCGCGATAGCGCTGAACCAGGTAGTAATTCCCCACAGAAGGGAAGCAAGAGCAAGTAATTTTGGCCGGGCGAAACGATCATATAAGAAACCCCAGATTGGGTAGAAGATGCTGCCAAGAATTAATGATCCTGTGATGATTCCTCCCATCTGAACTTCGGACAAATTAAACTCAGCCATAATTGAGGAGGTGAGCGGACCGATCAACAACCGATCTGTCTGGTGAAGCAGCATGAACAAGAAGAAAATAGCAACAG
>JAIVYO010000049.1:0-6113 GCA_048635405.1 Campylobacterales bacterium
CTCTTCCGATCTACATGTGGCCATCTCGCACAAGGCATTTCCCGAGAAGATTGACGGCAGGCATATAAGCGACATGTATCCTGAACTTCCGCGAAACATGGTAGGATTTCTTCGGGCATTCATAAGAAGACAGCTTACTGAAAAGTTCCTTGAGATAGACCAGTCTTCCAAAAGGCTGATGAAGGATGAGGGGTTAGAGGAATTGGATCCTTACAATATTGTTGATGTCGAGGAAAACTGGGGAGTTAGGCACCTGTTCAGGCTTCCATACTCTTTCAATGAGAAGACATGGCTTGTAAGCAGGCCTTTGGGAAAAGAGGATATTGCTGATTTCAGGTTTGAGGACGCGCAGCCGGAGAATGTCAGGGGAGATATAGGGTTTCTCGAGAACTGGGAAGAGGATGAGGCCGCGACTCTTGTCCTTGAGACGATGGACTGGGCAGAGAGCCAGGAAGAGATTGAGAAGAAGATGAAAAAAGACAATCCAAACAGATATGAAGGCAAAAGATTTGAAGGCCCTGTAAAAAGGATTGATGAACAGTATTTTCCCCCGTGCATCAAAAAGATACTTGAAGGGCTTGAGGACGGGAGGAAAAGAGCGATATTCATACTTATAAACTTCCTTATGACATGCGGCTGGCCCCTGAAAGATATTGAGAATATCCTGCTTGAATGGAACAAGAGAAATGCTGACCCGATAAAGACTGTCTATATAACGACGCAGCTTAATTACGCGGCGCAGAAAGAGGCAGCTATACTTCCTGCCAACTGCGAGAACAAAGGCTATTACAAGGACATGAAAGTGTGCGTTCCTGACGGGTTCTGCCAGAAGATACTGAACCCTGCGACATATGCTCTAAAGAAGTCAGGCGTGTTTGAGAAAGGCAAGAAGAAAGGGGCTAAAGCCAAGAAAACAGATTCTAAAAATGCAAAGAAAAAATAATGTTGTCAACAACCATCCCAGTTGAATTCTTCATAATCACTATCTGTTGTGCATATGACTCTATTGCTTTCAAACCTGTAATACTTGATATCAGGGTTAGCGTCAACCGCTCTTTTTATGCAGCAGTAGCTGTCTGCATAATTATTCTTTATTGCGTAGCTTTCAAGCTCAAGCTCTGAGATATCCTGCTTCTTTATTATCAGGTCATCGTTGCATATCTTAATCTCTGCAGAAAGCGATTCCTTTGATGAGTTGCATGCGGTGATGCTTGCCTGACATGATGAAAGGTCGGAAGAGCATGAGCTGTACTGTGTTGAAAGCGTGTTTTTTTCCTGAAGGCAGGATTCCATAGTCGTGGACTTTGCATTAAGCTCAAGCTGATACTGGGAAAGTATTCCTGATTCTTCATTCAGCTGGTTCTGGCAGAGATAAAACTGCTTATTTGCCTCAAAGGCGGGAAGGTCAGGAAAATCAAGGTTATCTGCAAGCGCTTTGTCTTCGCTGCTCAAAAGGAGGTTGCCTGTTATCTTTGGGCCGGCAAGGATAAACACAAGAAGAATAAGCGCTGCTGCGATGAAAACAGGTTTCCTGACATATTTCATCCCTGCAAGAGGATTGGATTTAGATGTGCTGTCCGCTGTCTTTTTCTTGTGCATGGATGCAGGTGTTTTACTATTTTTAGGTTTAAAATTATAGCCTGCCATAGTAATCAATTTGTCTAAGGTACTTTATAAATATTTAGAGTCACTTGCATTCAATTGTCATCACGAGCTTGCCGTCAACATTTTCGCTTGAAAGGATTGTACAGTCTGAGAACTGGGAGCTTTCAAGTGCTGAGTCATCTTCCTGAGTCTCTGATGGCATATCTTCCCCGTCAGCCTCTATATCGTGCCACGGGAAAAGCTTTACCTGCTCGGTCTTTGCGTCTACGACTGCAACTGCTTTTAAGACCATAGACTCATAGAAACCTGAATAGATGGGTATGATGTAGAAATATCCGTTCCCTATCTTCTTAAAGAGCGGCTGAAGAGGATACCAGTCAGAATACAGGCTGATCTCGCCCCTTGCACCGTCAAGGGCACGCTCAGGACCTATAAGGCCAAGAGCTCTTGTGTCATATATTTTCACTGTGCCGTAATCTGTGCCTGATGCCTCTATCTCCACATAATGGGTTATTGCTTTCCTTGTCCTGCCTTCAGGCTCAAGCTGCACAAGACCGAAAAAGCGGTCATCCGGCTTATCATACTGGAAATAAAATTCTCTTGCAATCTCATAGACATTCTCATGCTGGAGATAGTAGTTTATGAAGCCTTTCCAGCTTGCGTACTTTGCCCATACAAGAGTTCTTGTCATAGTATAGTCTTCATCTATTATTGCCTGGTTGTCAAGGAGCCATGCAGGAGCATTGCCGTCTCTTATGTCGCTCTCGCTGTGGAACTTGACTATTCCTGCATTGTCAAGAGTCACGACACCGACCTGGACCGTGTAGAATTTGGTTACGAATATTGTCGGCAGGTCAAGCTTGACAGGTGCGAACCATACCGGGCTGCCATCACTGTCATGCGTGAAGACTGTGTCGCCATAAGTGAAATACGGGTGGTTCAGCCAGTATTTTATAGATACATCCTGTATCCTGCCGGAGAACAGGAGCTGGTAAGCGATGGGTATAAGACCTTTTCTTTCCTCTGAGTATCTTATGTCTTCATGTATCTTTGTTCTTTTGGAAGGATCCTGCGCATCTACAAGTATGTATGCGGGCGATGGATTTCCCATGTTGACAAGCCTTGTAGGCTCATATGCTATCACCCAGTAAAGCGTGTTGTCTATCGGATATATGCCGTCCCAGTCACTGGACAGTTTCCAGCCGGTCTCTGTCACCATTGTCTTTGGTATCTGGAGTGCGTATTCCTGCGAGACCAGACGCATATCTTTTATGTCATCCCACTGCACTGTCTGTATATCTTTTTCTGTCTCGGGGCCAACTGAAATAATATCTGCATTATCCATCTTATACCATCCGACTTCCATGGGCGGGGCGAAGATTGCTGTGAGGATGTTCAGGAAAAAAAGTATGAGGACAAGAGCCATTATTATGTTTGTCTTGGGTTTTTTGAGCTTTACTTTTGACATGTCTTGCTCAGACAGGATTGAGGATATTGATGCTATTCCTATGCTTCTTGATATGCCAATTATGAAGATGCGCAGAATCACTGCAAATATTATCGCGCCTATCGAGCTTATGCTTACAAGCAGGATGCCTGTGACCCATGAGAAAAATATGTCCCTTATAAGGCCTTTCTTTCCGAAATTGCTTGTCACCCCAAAGACTGCAATTGCGCCTGCTAAGAATGCCCAGAGCGTGTAGAAGCCGATGAAGCCGAGATTTGCAAAGATGTCAAGCCATATCATAAGAATTATTTAGGTAGGTTGTATTTATATATTGTATGGGTGGGGGTTTAAGTGTTTGGTCTGTTATCATGGTGTTCTTTCATCTTTTCTAGAAACTTTCTTGTAAGGTCTGTTGCTAGAGACTTAACCTTCATAGTATAATCAGAAGATTTTGGATTCATATCATATTTTCCCGGGTTCTCTTGGACATGTTTCAAAACAACTTCGCGTACCTCTAAAAAATATCTTGCGTCTGATAGATGATGTTCTGCTCCAATCACCGGTTTTTCTGATATGTGTTTAAAATCAAAAGGATGTGTTTTACCGACGTATTTTTCTAAATTATTAATGATACTATCAAATGTTTCAACAGGCGGCTTACCTTTTTTATAATCCTTTTTTTCCAATATGCCAAAAGACACTACTGCGAACACTAAAGCTGTCGCGGCGAGTATCAATACCTGGGTCTCTGCAATCATACTGTAATTTTGTGTGCGCCAGCATAAAAAGATATCGCTGATTTTTTTGGCATTCCTAAAAGACCAAGATGACTGATAGAGAGTATAGCGCAAGGAACAGGAAACCGTCAAAGCGGCCAAGCTTTTTACGCATCAGGGCAAAACATAGCAGGGCGGTAAGAATGACAAGTATTGGCATAGATGAGATATAGAATGACCTTATCATAGGTATTGTCTCTATGCCTGCCATCGCGCCGAAGATGAAGAGCGTGTTGAAGAGGTTTGACCCTATTATGTTTCCTACTGCAAGGCCCTGATGCTTCTTCTTCATCGATATCAGCGATGCGGCAAGCTCCGGAAGGCTTGTGCCGACTGCTATGAAAAAGAAGCCGAATGCGGTCGCAGATATCCCGAACATGCTAATCAGCTCAATGCCTGATGTGATAAAATAGTTTGCGCCGGCTATCAGCAATATGAGGCCTATGGCAAGCATGGCCAGATTGGTGAAATCTATCTTAGTACGGTGCGATGATTTCTCCAACTTATGCGTCTTGACAAAATAGATAGTGTAAGATATGTAAAGCAATATGAAAAGCATTCCTTCCACAAAAGTCAGGCGGTAGTCTATGAAGACAACAAGCATTGCCAGGACTGAAAAGACAAAGAAATAGATGTCGCTCTTCCTGACATCGCACTTTATCTTCTTTGAGAATATGATAGCTGTCAGGCCAAGGACAAGGCCAATGTTTGCGATATTAGAGCCCATTATGTTTGATACTGCCATCTCCGGCGTGTTGTATATGACTGCTGTCAGCGATGACGCCAGCTCGGGAAGGCTTGTGCCGAATGCTACAATTGTCAGGCCAATCAGAAATTCTGAGACACCGTATTGCTTTGCTATCCTGATTGCGCTCTCTGTCGTGATGTCTGCGCCCTTGACGACAGCTAAAAGAGATATTATGAAGATGATTATATAGAGCATGGCATGTATTTAGTGAAAAGATATTTATATGATAGATAAGAATAATCTGTATGGGTTTCATAAAAAAGCTTTTAGGTCTTGAGAAAAAATATGTCTGTGATGAATGCGGAAAGAGTTTCACAAGCAGGAGGGCGTATATGCTCCATAAGGGAAATCATAAGACTGGAAGCGTCAACATGGGAGATAAGATTCCTAAAAATAATTCCAGTGAATGATGTCTTTGAGATCTGATTGTTGTATCTTTTTAATATCACTTGATGATAAAAATATCAGTAGATTTATAAATATCTGATTTTATTATTGTAATATGCCAGAACAAGAAGTTCCAGTCATTAAAAGGACATTATCCCCGTTTATTGAAGCCATTACACAAAAAGGTTCTTGGAAACATGAAAATTCAATTTGCGGCACTGTAACTTTAGATTTAGACAAAATCATATTTACAGAACAAGTGAATCCAGATGATAAATATCTAAAGCAGCCATACATAGATCTTATCGCATTAGATAACTTAAATCAGATAAGCGATTCGGAACGACACAGATTAAAAACAACTATTGAAAGGACATGTGAGGATATAGATGTTGATTTTTGCAGTTGGTACCAAAATGACATGAACCGCGAGTCATTTGAAGGGAACATATTGCGCTCAGGAGACCTGTATCTTGCAGACTGTTTTTTTAATAAACTGCATCCTAATGTTGTTTTCATCGTTCCTGAAAACTCAAAAGTCAGTTTGAAAGGTGGAGAGGTCTATATTGATGGTTCAATAACATATTTGGAATCGTATTTTAGAAACATAAAAGATAAATACATAGACTATATTGAAAGTGAAAATAATGGCCAAAAAGTGAATTTTTTCTTGTTAAATGATGATTTTGAAAAAGTTGAATATGAATATTTAAAAACGATTAATCCACTTTCTTTGATGTACAGCAAAGAAGCTTCAATGAGTGACCTTAATATCAAAAAGATAGGCAATGTAAAAAATATACCTATCAGTTCACTGAACAACTACCATCCGCAAATATCTATGCCTGGATGCTCTTATGCAGAAGGTTATGCTGCACCTCCGAGGATAATGTTCACAAAGCCTTAGAAAAAAGGATAATTACTCTTTTTTGTTGTTTTTTAAAAGTGATTAATTTTTAAAGTTGTGTAACAATAATTATATTGTTCTTAATGTGATAATCATGGCAGAATCACCTATAATAACATTCTATTCGCCAAGAGCAGGTGCGGGCAACACAGTGACTATGGCACATGTTGCATCAATCCTGGCCAGAGATGGGCTTGATGTCCTTGCAGTTGATATGAATTTGAAAGCTCCTGCCCTGCATGA
>JAIVYO010000050.1:0-6035 GCA_048635405.1 Campylobacterales bacterium
CCCTGATATCCGGAAATGTCGGCCCGAGAGCCTTGGATGTTTTCAGGCAGTTCAATATTGAGATCTACAGCGGAAGCGGACTGGTGAGTGAAGCCCTGCAGGGATTCATAGATGGCAGTCTCAAAAAGATCCAGTGAAGAGTGATGAAGATGAAGATAGTGGTTCCGACAGATGATAAGAAAGGGCTGGATAATGCAGTGGCAGAACATTTTGGTCGCTGCAGGACATATACTTTCCTTGATGAGGATGGCAATGTAATTGAGACGATAGATAACACAAGCGAACACATGGGCGGCACAGGGCTTCCGCCAGAGCTTATGAAAAAGCACGGGGCCAATGTTCTTCTATGCAGGGGGCTTGGCTCAAGAGCTATTGACCTATGCAAACAATTTGAAATAGATGTATATGTGCATCCGGCAGAGACAGTAAAAGAGATATATGGGTTATGGAAAAATAGCAGGATCAAAAAGGCAGGTCTTGAAGATGCCTGCAAGGAACATCAGCCATGAAAGGGGTTTATGTCCTGGTAGTCAGGGTTGATAAAGACATACAGGAAAAGATAGGCGCTCTGGGAAAGATAAGATTTCAAAGAGGAACTTATGCTTATGTCGGTTCTGCCCAGAACAGCCTGGAAAAGAGAATAGCAAGGCATCTGTCCGAAAAGAAAAGCCTGTTTTGGCATATTGATTACCTGTTGAATAACAAGTATGCAAAGGCCACAAAAGTATTTTACAGGATAGCAGAAAAATCTGAAGAATGCAGGATTGCAGACAGGCTAAAAAAATCAGAAGGCACAGTGCCAAAATTTGGATGCTCTGACTGCAGCTGCGGGTCGCACCTGTTCAGGATAAAAGACATGAAAAGCATTTTGGATTTAAGGATGAGAGAACTATGAAAATAGCCATTACAGGAGGAAAGGGCGGAACAGGAAAATCCATGGTAGCAACTTCACTGGCAGTTGAGTTTGCAAGAGATAAAAAGACCATGCTTGTGGATGCAGATGCAGAATGCCCCAATGATCATCTCCTGCTTTCTATAAAAAAAGAAGAGTACACTAAAGTCTACCAGCCCATCCCAAAATGGGACTTCAGCAAATGCATAAAATGCGGAAAATGTGCCGATATCTGCAAACAGGATGCCATAGTTTTTGTCAAGGGAAAATATCCCGCTTTTGTAAAAGATGTATGTATCGGCTGCAAAGCATGCATTGTCGTATGCCCTGAAAATGCAATAACTGAGACAAAAAAAGAGATAGGCACAATATTTACAGGACAAGGCTACAATGTAAATCTGGTCTCAGGCGAACTTAAACTGGGAGCGCTTGCATCCGGGGAAGTGGTTGTAGGAGTAAGGAAATCTTCTGAAGAAATCAACAGGAAAATTAAGGCAGATGTGATTCTGATAGATTCTGCAGCAGGTATAGGATGCCCGGTGATCGCGTCTTTAGTGGGCACAGATTACATCATAGCTGTGACTGAACCGACACCTTCTGCACTTCATGACCTGAAAAGAGTTCTGTATCTGGCAGATCATTTTGGAATCAGGCATGGTATTATCATAAATAAGTATGACCTTGAAGAAAGCTTTTGCTCAAAGATAGAGGCTTTTGCAGAAGAAAATAAAATACCTGTCATAGGAAAGATTCCATACCGGAAAGATTTTGTTGATTCATCAATCCGGATGAAACCAGTTGTTGAGATAAACCCTGAATACAGAAAAATATTTCAGGAAACAATAAACAATATTAAGGTGTAGGTTCAAATATACCGATAGACCTTTCTGGTGTCATTGAAATGGATACTCTATTATGGATTCTTGCAAGCACATTTTTTATCAGCCTGGCATCTTTTGTAGGCATCCTTACTCTTTCATTGAAAGATAAGTCTCTCAACAAGATACTTACATGCCTTATAGCATTGTCAGCAGGTGCCCTTATGGGCGGGGCCTTCCTCCACCTGATACCTGAAGCAGCGCATAAGTTCCAAGGCTATGACATCTTCTCTTATGTCCTTGTTGGATTTGTCCTTTTTTTCCTGATAGAAAAAGTGCTCCACTGGCGCCACTGCCATGATAGGAAATGCAAGATACATACATTCGCATATATGAACCTTTTCGGTGACGCAGCCCACAACTTCGTCGACGGCCTGATAATAGCAGCAAGCTTTACAGTGGACATCCATCTTGGTATCGTGACATCGATAGCAATCCTTATGCACGAGATACCCCAGGAGATAGGCGACTTCGGTGTCCTCATCTACGGCGGATTCACAAAGAAGAAAGCGCTTCTCTTCAATTTCATCACAGCCCTGACAGCAGTGCTCGGCGGCATAGTGGGCTTCTATCTTGCAGCATATACAGAGATGTTCCTGGTATTTCTTCTCCCTTTCGCAGCAGGAGGTTTCATCTACATAGCTGCCTGCGACCTGATACCTGAGATAAGAAAAGAGGTCAATGTAAAGAAGTCACTCATGAATTTCACAGTATTCATACTTGGCATACTGCTGATGTATTTTATAAAATTAATGATGCATGGATGATGAGATTCCTTGTGATCTCAGGCCAGATATATTCCCTTTCTGAAAAGCATCCATGTCCAAACCTTTTTTAAATCTTCGCCCAAAAAAAGTGAGTGATGGGCCGATAGTTCAGTGGTAGAATGCCTGCTCGGCATGCAGGAGGCCGCGAGTTCGAATCTCGCTCGGTCCACTAACGACCTTAAAAAGGTCGTTCATCTTTCCCCTTTCCATTCGGCGATAAACCTTTCTGTAAATTCTTTCATGAACCTGAATCGTTCTTCGGCAAGTTTCCTTCCAAGTGCTGTATGGAAATTTGATGGCTGAAGTTTCAGGTGCTCAAGCTTATGAAGAAAATAATGTATCGTTGATATACTTTTTCCGTCTTTGTAAGACTCACCTACATACTCATCCACATACAGAGGTTTTCTGAATTTTTTGGTCTGAATAGAGCTTGCGATGACACGTGCAACATCAACAGCGCCCAATGCATCCAGATAGTCCGCATCCTGCAGTATCTTGGCTTCAATAGTTTTTGGAACTCTGTTCTTGCTTTTCCTATGTACATAGATAGCATGGCATACATTCTCTATCTTATCTTTAGGGAAGCCTATCTCCTCAAGGATCTGTTTTGCAATCTCGCTTCCAGCCTCAGCATGGTCCTCTACCTCTCCTTCATCTTCCGATAACCTTGCGATATCAAACAAGAGGCACATAGCCTCAACAACATCCATGTCTGCTCCTTCTTCTTTGCCTATCCTCTTTGCCAGCCTTTCAACCCTTGATATATGATCAAAATTATGGCTGAAATCATTTTCGTTCAGCTTCCTATAATACTTGTCTGTATGTTCTAATATTTTCTCTCTGTATCCGGACACCATATTATTCCTGGCAAGAAATACTTAATAAATCTTTATCCTTAAGGTTCATAATATAAAAAAACAAAAAACCATATTATTTCTATGCCTCAAAAAGACTTCAAAAACAAAGCAGGACTGATAATATCAATCCTTGAAAAGGAATACGGCAGTCCCGAAACAGCCCTGAAACACAGGACAGCCCACCAGCTTCTCATAGCAACAATACTGTCCGCCCAGTGCACAGACAAGCAGGTAAACATAGTCACAGAAGGCCTTTTCAAAAAATACCCGGATATAGTATCTCTTGCAAAAGCCAATCCTGAAGATATCGAAACAATGATAAGATCCACAGGTTTCTACAGGAACAAGGCAAAAAACATCATAGACGCTTCAAGGATGATAATAGATGATTTCGGAGGGAATGTCCCGGATACGATGGAGAACCTGATAAAGCTTCCAGGCGTCGCAAGGAAGACAGCAAACATAGTCCTGTCCGAATACTACGGGAAGAACGAAGGCATCGCAGTGGATACCCATGTGATACGCCTTTCAGGACGCCTCGGCCTGACAGAGAGCAGGAACCCGGATATCATAGAGCAGGACCTTATGAAAATTACAGATAAGAAAAATTGGGGCAGACTGACAAACCTTATCATCTCTCACGGCAGGAGCATCTGCATCGCAAGAAACCCCAGATGCGACGGCTGCGTATTGTACGGCTTATGCATCTCAAAAGGAAGATGGTGATACCATGCTTGAAAAATACGGTAAGAAAAGGGATTTCGCAAAGACAGGAGAGCCTGAAGGAAAGCCTAAGAAAGGTGACGGAAAAGGCCTTATCTTCGTCATCCAGGAGCACCACGCAAGAAACCTTCACTATGACCTCAGACTCGAGATGGAAGGTGTTTTAAAAAGCTGGGCAGTGCCTAAAGAGCCTCCTGAAATACCGGGAATAAAGCGCCTTGCCATCCAGACCGAGGACCACCCTCTAAACTATGCCGATTTTGAAGGCACTATACCTGAAGGGCAGTATGGCGCCGGCAAGGTCAAAATCTGGGACAAAGGCAGATTCGTCCCGGAGAAGATCACCGAAAAAGAGATACTTTTCCGCCTTGAAGGAAAGCGAATGAAAGGCAATTATGTTCTTGTGAAGACCGGGTTTGAAAAGGGCAGTTGGCTGTTCTTCAAAAGAAAAGAGTAAATAATATTTCTTTAATCCTGCTCAGGTGATAGGTTTCAGCTCATCGTCACCAAATATTTCATAATACCCTCTCCACACACCATCGCAAGTCCCCTTCTTTTTGCAGGCATTACACTTATCTGGTCTTATCTTGAGCCGTTCTATATTATCGGACAGTTGCGGCTTTTTTTCATCTTCAAAGTTCATAGTCACATCTCTATGATTATCAACAGTGGTTGATAACTCACCATACTCACCTAAAATACACAGAGGTATATTCTGTATTGAGATTCTGGTCTTGTATCCGTTAACAGATGAACTCGTAATAGCTTCCTTCATGCACTTCATAGTCTCAGATAGTTTTGGCACAAGTCTCCTGTAATTCTTTCGTGCGTTCGCTATAGGATTTATAAATATGAACAATATCCATGAGGCACCAAGCGGCTCTATGAATCTCACAAAGTTCTCAAGATACTCATAATTAAGCTTGTTAACAACATGATTTATAGCAACGACCACGCCCTCATATTTTCTTGCTTCCCTGATTCCTCTTATGGCCTGCTCAAAACTTCCAGGGACCTGTGTCAATGTATCATGTATCTTGGCAGTGTGCCCATGGATTGAAAATGTAATATACGTAAGCCCTGCATCAATTATTTTTTTTGTAAACATCTCATTGCAGAACATTCTGCCGTTGGTCTCAAACGAGATTTTCTCATAGCCGATTTCCTTTGCTTTCCTGACTATATTGATAATGTCTTTCCTTATCGTTGCTTCGCCGCCGAGGAACTGTATGCTCCTGAATCCGTTCTCGTAATCACCGGCCATGTTCTGCACTATATCATCATATGTCCTGTTGAACGACCTGTCTTTATCACCGACACTGCAGAACAGGCACATGTTATTGCACTCATAACCCACAATGACCATGATTTCTTTCATAGATAACAGCTCAGAAGTTTTTACACATGAAAATGAGACGATTCTGTATGGAATTATGGCTTTCAAGCTTAAATGCCTTTCTATAAGCGTTGTTTTGACCTTTTTGTGAAATATGTCATATAAAACCTATAGGTAAATTGAAAAATTAAAACTGGAATTACTTTATTGATTTGCTATAAAAGACAAAAAAAGTCAAGACATAGATACATTTATAAACCTAACAGTAGTAATTAAGACAATATGGATAAAGGCGTATATCAATTTGCAGTAATCATTAATGATGGATTATTTTTTGAGATGTCTGCATTTAGCCCTGAAGCAAGAATAAACCAGTTTGAGAAATTAGAAAGCGGATACCGGCTTGTTTTTCTCGCCGATTATAAGACACCTGTTGATAAAACAGAATCTGATAAGTTTCTTAAAGTTATTTCTGATTTGAATAATCATAAAATTGAACCGCATGAGCTGAAAGAATTGTATCTTGATGCTGACTTTAATCAGTATAATACTGATTGGGAAAAGATAGTTATGCTGTGCAAG
>JAIVYO010000051.1:0-6028 GCA_048635405.1 Campylobacterales bacterium
TAGAGGAGGCAGAAGCGAGCAGAGCGGGTGCACTTATCGCTACCACTTCGGACGATGCTGCTAATCTGATGATGGCCTTGACGGCAAAAGAGTTGGGCACAAAGAAAACTGTTGCCGTTGTGAATCAGGAAGAGCATGTGGATATGTTCAAACGTGCAGACATATTTCTGTTTGAAAATCCGGACATGACCGTTGCCATTAATCTTACTTTCAAGACAGAAGGAATCTCAATAGAGACAATTTCAGTAAGCGGAAATGGTTCCGGTCAAGGTCAGGCAGAAAACAACATAACAGTGACTTTCAATCTTGTGAACCCCACAGGTCTTACGATATCAGGCCTCGTCTTGAAATATCCTATACCATCTCTCACAATCGGCTGTTCTGTATCAGGTCCGTCCCTTTCAGGCTCCTGCATGAATACCCCTGGCTTTGCAGAGCAGATCATATCCCAGGTTCTGCCGGGAAAGACACAGTATGTACTCAACTACACCACAGACTCTAACATGACAAATCCAACACAGGTAAACTATGATTATGGCGGCAGCTATGACAGTGTTTATGTCTTCAACTGGGGCGACAATGTCACTTTGAAATCCCAGATAGCATCATCATCATCATTTGAGGCAGAGATTTTCACAGAGATAATACTTCTTCAGAACACAGGCAACCTTTACCAGACACCAGTGCCCGTTAATTCTATTGTATGGTCCAACACGACTTCAGCAACAACAGGCCCGTCAACAACGCTTTTCAGTCCGGTCTGGCAGGTGCAGGAAAACACAAGCGAAACTCAGCCGGGAGAATATCTTGTGAAAGTGTATATTCTTGAGAATGAGACTTCCAAATACCTTATGAAAAACATAATGTATGTCAACATTACAGATGAACTCAATCTCAATATGACGGAGGCAAACATAAGTTCAGAAACAGTAAATGGCTACATACCTGAAGGAAAATTCAATTTCACATTCAGCGGTAGCGCAAAAAAGAAGACAGGAAAGTATCTTAACGGTACTGTCATAGGTTCACCCTCTATATCGGTCTATCTTAATACGGCAAAAGAGCCGGGATCATGGTCTGTGACAGAAGATGGAAATTTTAACTCGATAACATTGCAGGACATAAACCCGGGCATAGGAAACCACACACTCACAGTCAAAGTCTTTGACGAGTTCAACAATACAGGCATCTATATCTATCCTTTCAATGTCACAAACATTGTAGATTCAGTCACGATAAAGATAAACAATTCAGATGATTTCACAGCGAACGAGGAAGACTGGGTGGTTATATCAGGTTCTGTCTTAGGCAACGGTTCAACTGTCTTTGATGCAGACGTCACCATAAAGGCGGACGGAGAAATCATATGCACGACAAAGAGCACAGAATTCGGAACATACTCCTGCGGATGGCAGGTGCCTTACAGCGCAGGCGAAAACAGCTACACAATATCTGTTGATGCCATATCACCTCTGAACATCACAAAAACAGTATCTAATTCAACAGCTCTTGATGTCATCTGGCTTGATGTGACAATAGATCCTGCCTTGCCGGATATAGGCGTGACATCATCCACAGGCTTCTCAAAGACAGTCACAGCCATAGGTGATGTCAGATACAGCGAAGACATGACAAACATATCTGTTATAGAAGACGCAGACATAACATGCTTCATAAAGGACCATCTCAGCTGGAACAAGACAATCACAGGTGTCAAGGTTGACAGCGGCAAATACTCCTGCATATTCTCTTCAGGCCTGAACCACACAGGTACATATACTGTCAGGATATCTGCAAGCAAGAGCATAGACTCAAAAACAGTAAGAGGATACAAACAGCAGACATTCAAGATAATAGACACATCAGGCGGTGATGATTCAGGTTCATCCAGCACCTCACCTGGCAGCACATTGCCGTCAGATACCGCATCCACCGAGACCACCGCAAACCTCAACTTTAGCTATGAAAACACAATAGGAATTGAGCAGGGTTCAGGCAAAGAGATAACAATAATGATTACGAACAACAGAAATGAGACACTTCATAACCTCACCATAGCTCTTTCGGGCGTGGACTGGACAGCTTGGTATGTCATCACAAGCCCCGAGATATCAAGCCTGTCTTCGGGAGCATCGGGAGAGTTCAGGATAAACATATCAGTTCCTGAAGATGCAGATATATCTGATCATACTATAGAGGCAAAGGTGACAGCGTCAGAATCTGTGATTGACGACGCCATATCATTCACGATATCAGTATCTCCCTCAGAGAAGACAGTAAATGACACGCGTGATGAGCTTCTTGAGATAGAGAGCATGCTATCTGGATACAATGACCGCCTGAAAGACCTTTTCATAGAATTTTCAGATCAGGGCATCATGCAGAAGCTCCTGAAGCCCCTGAACGGTACAAGGATAAGTGAAGCCAAAGAGATGCTTCTGGAAGCGAAGAAACTCATGGTGCAATCAAGAGATCTTTTGGATTCTGGAGAGACAATAGAAGCATTCAAGGCAAAGAGGCAGGCAGATATATTGGTAGCTGATATTGAGAAGATTCTTGAGGACGAAGAGCAGAAATTGCTTCAGGTCGCAAAGATCCTGAAAATTCTAATAATCATCATTGTCTTTTTGACAGCTATATCTGCCATAGTCGGATACATGCTCCTGCCTCCGATCAAAGATACATATACGCCAAAAGGCGAGTTCTTCCAGAAAGAGATAAGAAAGAGACCGTTATTTGAAAAAGTATCAGTCAGGCTGCAAGAGATATTGCAGGGAAAAAATAAAGGAGAGCACCACAGCTTCATGAAAAAAGACAAAGGCCCGAAAGGCATAAAAAAGATAGACCAGCTCCACGATAAATTCAGTAATTACATGAAAGACGATGATTAGGCATTCATCCGCCAAGAATCACCGGCGCAAATTCTATCGTATCCGAATCTTTCACTTCTCTTCCCACAGCATCAGCCGCAGCCTCGCCGTTGTGAAAGATCAGGATATCGCCGTCATCAATCTCTTTTTTTAGCGCAGGATGCTTTTCATATATCATCCTGAGCGCACCGTCTAAAGAAGACGTATCCTTGGCATCAATCTCTTCTTCCTCTTTTCCAGAGAGACCCATTGCAATGTCCGAGCTGTAGATGATTTTCATATTATCTTTCTCCTTCCTGCCGATAGATACCTTTTAATATTTAACAGTTAAATATTTGTATTGGATTATGTGATTATTATGGCTATTTACATACCATCTTTATATGATGTGACTTCTTATGTATCAAGATATGATCTTGAGGTCATGGCTGTTGCTTTGAGTCTGACATTAATTTTACCAGAATTATATAAGATCAATTAAGATTTCCCCCCATCCAAAAAACCTATATATAACCCACAAAGCAATAATACTGTTATGAAACCCCTCATAGTCATAAACCTAAAGACATACGAGACAGGTACCGGTAAAAAGGCTCTGGCACTCGCAAAGCTTGCCGAAGAGGTCTCAATATCAACAGGATCCAAATTCATCTTCTGCGTCCAGCCAACAGACATCCGGGCAATCTCATCTCAGGCAAAGATACCCATATATGCCCAGCACATAGACCCTGTCACATACGGCTCAAACACAGGATACATACTTCCCGAAGCAGTAAAGTCAGCAGGGGCCAAAGGCACTCTTCTCAACCACGCCGAAAGAAAGACAGGCCACAGGATCCTGAAGCAGTCAGTATCGATGGCAAAAGATAAAGGCCTGACAGTAATCGCATGCGCAGATTCAGTAAAAGAGGCAAAAGAGATAGCGCATTTCAGCCCGGACTATATAGCGATAGAGCCGCCGGAGCTCATAGGCGGAGACATATCAGTATCAACAGCAAAGCCGCAGATAATTACAGGGACAATAGATGCAGTGAAAAAAGTCAATCCGAAGATAAAAGTCTTGGTCGGCGCAGGCATAAAGACATCACTTGATGTGAAAAAGTCAGCAGAGCTAGGCGCCGCAGGAGTCCTTCTGGCATCCGGCGTAACAAGAGCAAAGAGCCCGAAAAAAGTAATGCAAGACTTGGTGTCATTAGTATGAACGAGCTGAGGAAAGACTACATGCTTGACCGATGGGTCATAATAGCGGCAAACAGGGGAAAAAGGCCGGACCACTTCAAAAATGACATTGAAGAAGAGGACAATCCCGACAAATGCTTCTTATGCCCGTCAAAAGAAAACCTTACCCCGTCTGAGATAGAGCGGGTGGAGGAGAACGGCCACTGGGTAATAAGAGATATACCCAACAAGTATGTCGCTGCAGGCAGGGAAGGCGACCCTAAGATAAGGACAGACAACACATTCTTCACATATGCTTCAGCTTACGGCAGCCACGAGGTCGTCGTGGAGACAGACATCCATTCCCAGCAGATGCAGGATTTCACAGTTGACCACATGAAAAAGCTTTTCAGGACATACATAGACAGGATAAAGGCGCTCTACAAAGAAGATAACATAAAGTATGTGTCTGTCTTCAAGAACTACGGTCATGATGCCGGCGCATCTGTAAAGCATTCCCACTCCCAGATAATAGGATACAACCTGGTGCCGACAACAGTAAAAAACATCATTGAGAAATCAGCGATTCATATTGCCAGGAAAGGAACCTGCCCGTACTGCGATATCATAGATATAGAGAAGAAAAGCTATCGCGCTGTTGAAGATTCAAAATCCTTCGTGTCTTTCACACCCTATGCCTCAAGATTCCCTTTTGAGGTCTGGATATTTCCCAAGCGCCATGTGTCTTCAATAGAGGAGCTTGACGATGACGAGCTTTCAGGCCTTGCCGCGCACCTGCAGAAAAGGATAAGGTCGCTGATGTCTCTGGGCCATATCTCATACAATTTTGAGATGTTCTCCTACAGGCCTGGTATGGGTGATTTCCATTTCCATATAGTTATCACTCCAAGGCTTGCAAAATGGGCAGGCTTTGAGCTTGCCACAGCAACAATAATAAATGTCATGCCGCCTGAAACTGCAGCAGAATTCTACAGGGATAACTGAAAAAGAGAATGCTTATGTAATTTAGTCACCCAAATTTAGAAAATCCCTTTTTTATAAAAAGATACCAGACCGGCAATAATTGACATCAACTTATATATACCCGATAAAAACAAATACAGAACATGCAGAGCGACCCCGGGAAATTCTGGAACAGCCGATATGAAAAAGTATCTGATCACTTCGAGAGATGCACAAAGAACATATCAGGCATATTTGTTGCCTTCAACACCAACATGGACGCCATAGAGCATGTTGACAAAAAGCTTCTGAAACTGCTTCAGATAGAGAAGTTCACCCATAAAAAAAATCCATGCGAAATAAATTCTCTTGACGATTTCCGTACAGGCCTTGTAGCATCGATGAAGCTGGGCAAGGCGATGGAATGGGAAATAAAAGATATGGAGACATACAACTATCTTCTTGACAATATCGCTTATGATACCCAAAGGATAGGCGGTCAGGCAGGCATTGTGGCCAATGTCCTTGCGCACTTAGGCATGAGAGACATTCTCGTATTCAACCCAAAGCTATCCGAGGCAGAGGCTGACATGTACAATCACAAGGTAAAAGCCCTTAAGGTCTCAAAAGGTTCTGCAAGGGTTGTGAAAGCGAAGGATGCCTATTCTGTTGATGACACGCCGAAGATAAACCTTGTCTTTGAGTTCAGAGAAGGTCTCAAGGTGAAGACCAAAGACAGTTCTTTCTCAGTCTCCCGGATGAACCGTTTCATAGTGTCTTATCGCCCGAAAGGAAGAGAGCCGTTCTTTGATGATAGTATCACAGACAATTTCAAAGATATCCTGAAAGGGATGAAAAGAGCGTTTCTGAGCGGGTACAAAGGTCTTTTGACAGGCGAGCAGTTCTTCAGGGCAAAAGTCCAGCTGAATCTTATGAGAAAGGCGAATCCCGAAATGAAGATGCATTTTGAGTTCACTTCAGAGGAATGCCAGGATAAGGTCGCAAAAATCATAAAATATCTCCTGCCTTCAGTCGAC
>JAIVYO010000052.1:0-5865 GCA_048635405.1 Campylobacterales bacterium
CCTGATTTTATGAGAAATAAATTAGCATATCTGCCTGATGGTGTTAATATCAGAGATGTTGGTAAGAATTTTTTTGGCATAATGTATAATAGAAATAATGTGTTTTATCTGCCTGTAATTGACGAAAAAAAGAATCTTGCATTTTATACAAATTACGGGGATCTGGATTCTGTTGACTTTAAACCTTTTGGTGATGATTCAATTAATTGCTCTCCTCTTATCCGTATAGACAAAGAAAATATACCTCATCTGTTCAAAGCTACTTTCAATGGCATTATGAATGATCCTAGTATTAATTCATCCTATCTTGCATTCATGTTCTGGCAATATGACCAGATATCGGAACGCACAAAAAAGGATGATACTCCAGAATTGAGACTTCAAATAGAGGAAGAAATTAGAGAGGAAGGTTTCAAACTATATTTCTGATATATCAAGAAGAATGTATTTGTGATACACTCTTATCTTGATTCCGAAGAAAATCTTCTGTTACTCTTGTTGCCGAATCCGCCTTGCCTTTTAGGCCCATAGCTTCTTTTTGGTCCGCTGCTGCTTCTCTGTCCGTAGCCGCCGCTTCTCGGTCCGCTGGTGTTTTTTGATTCGTAGCTGCTGTTTCTCTGTCCGCTGTTGCTTTTTCGTGGACCGTAGCTGCCACTTCTTGATCCGCTGCCGCTTCTTCTCGGTCCGTTACCGCCTCTGTATCCGCCACCACCGAATCCTGAAGTCCTTGGCTTTCCAAGACCTCTGTCAAACCTGATCTTTTCAAATTGCGGTAAATCCAGCTTTTCGACCTTGAGGCTCTTGTCAGATAAGACTCTCCTGAAATTGTCGTAGTCTCTGTCGCATAGGAGCGTTACAGCATCACCGTTCTTTCCTGCCCTTGCTGTCCTTCCTATCCTGTGGATATATTCTTCTGAGGTCTTCGGGACATCATAGTTGTATACATGTGTGACATTCTTTATGTCAAGACCTCTTGCCGCAACATCTGTTGCTACAAGGACATCTATCTTCTCGTTTTTCAGGGATTCCAGCGCGTGGATTCTCTTGTTCTGTGTGAGACCGCCGTGGATTGCCATAACTTTTATGCCGTTCTTTTTCAGGTTGCTGGTCAGGGAATCTACCTGATGCCTTGTTCCGCAGAATATCAGCGACAGGCCGCTTGTCCTTTTCTTCAGCAATGAAATGAGAAGGGAGAACTTGCTGTTCTGCTCTATATCGTAATATGTCTGGTTGAGCTTGCTTCTGTCAACAGTTACCTGTCCCTTGATTATTACCGGGTCTTTTAGGTATCTGTTAATCACCGTGTGCACTTTTTTTGGCATAGTAGCGCTGAAGAGCAGTGTCTGCCTCTCTTTCGGTACATTCTTTATTATCCTGTCCACATCTTCTACGAATCCCATCTCAAACATCTTGTCAACTTCATCAAGGATAAGATATCTAATGTTTCTGAGGTCTATTGTCCTTCTTCCTATGTGGTCAAGAAGCCTTCCAGGGGTTGCAACAACTATCTCTGCTCTTCTCAGGTCTCTTATCTGCTCTTCCATGCCTGCTCCACCATATACTGCTGTTGCCTTAAGCTTCATAGGCTTTCCGAAAGTCTCAAAAGTGTCTTTTACCTGAAGGCAAAGCTCTCTTGTCGGTGTGAGTACTAATGTCTGGATACCTTTCCCTTGTTTTATTTTTTCCATTATCGGTATGCTGAATGCTACAGTCTTTCCGGATCCCGTGACTGACTGGCCTACAATATCTTTTCCTCTCTGGATTTCAGGTATGCTTTTTGCCTGTATCTCGGTCGTTTCTTCGAATCCTTCCGTCCTAACTTGTTTTAGAATGAGAGGATTAAGTCCTAAATCTTCAAATTTCATGTTTGTTCAATCCTTTTTCAACACATAGGTTTCTTTGTTTCTTTATAAAGGTTGTGTTTTTTATAGATTCAGTTTTTAGTTATATAGTTTTATAGTTGTATATTGAGATATAGTATGTTTCAGGATAAATTCATATCTTTTCCGGACGTTTGTCTGTATATTTTAAAAGTCTTCTGTAGATTTCGTTCTCAAACTTTCTTTGCCATTTTTTCTTTTTTGGCTCGTTTGATGAAAGGCTGTTGTTTATTTTTATTGTCTTTCTTATGCCTGCCCTTTTTGCACCCCATATATCTGTTGAATACTGGTCGCCAATCATTGCGCATTTTTCTATAGGTATTCCTAATTTTTCTGCAGCATTCAGGTATGCCTGCCTGAACGGTTTTCTGTTAATCTTTTTTGAGATGAAATGTGGTATATAGCTTTCAAAATATCCAGGCCAGAAGACATTGAAGTCGACAAGAAATCCGAAATAGGAGTAAACCTTACAGTATCTTTTCTCATCGCAGTTTGTTACAAGGCATAGCTCTATTTCTTTATCTTTTGCTCTTTTTAAAAAGCTTTCTGCATCTTTGCTTATTTCAATGTCATAATATTTTGTTATCGTCCCATCCACATCAAGAAATATGGCTTTAATGCCGTCATATTTTAATTTATCAAGAATCTCATCTGTTATATTCTCAAAACTTTCTATCTCGTAGTCAGGGATGTATTTGTCTGCAAATGCCTTAAACATGCGAATCATTAAAAATGATTAACTTTTTATTTCTTGTCAATCGCTGCTATCTGCGCCAAAAATGCTTCTATCTGTAAGTCTTCCGAGCCGCCCTCGACAATCCTGAACTCGTACTCGCCAAGCTTGTCTATAAGCTCTGCTTTCTGTCTCTCTTCTATCGGCGCGTCAAGTATCTCTTTGTGGAATGCTTTTATGACATCAATTCCTGACAGCCCGCGCTCAAGCATGAGCTCTGCAAGGATCTTTCTTGCGTCAAGGAATTTTTTCTCAAGTGCCAGCGCTAAAATCTTTTTCACTTCTTCAGGCCGCATGGATGCCGCGACTGTGTATACCTCGTCCTTGCCTATGCTCTTTGATGTTATAGAGACTGACTGGAGAAGGTTTGTTGCCTGCCTCATGTCTCCGGAAGATACTGTCAGAAGAGCTTCCATGCCGTCGTCTTTTATCTTTACGCTCTCCTCTTTTGCTATGTGCTCAAGCCTTTTTATTATGTCTTTGTCCGGTATCGGGCCGAACCTGAATATTGCGCATCTTGACTGTATAGGCGGTATTATCTTGCTTGAATAGTTGCAGCTCAGGATGAATCTTGTTGTCGCTGTGTATTTTTCCATAGTTCGCCTCAATGCCTGCTGGGCCGGAGGGGTGAGAGCGTCGCACTCGTCAAGAAATATTATCTTGAATTCCGAGCCTAATGGCTTTACTCTTGCAAAATCCTTTATCTTGTTCCTTACCACATCTATGCCTCTCTCATCTGAGGCGTTTGTCTCCATGAAATTCTGTTTCCAGTTTGCGCCGTACAGGTCTTTTGCAAGTGCGATGGCGGAAGTTGTCTTTCCTATGCCTGCCGAGCCTGTAAAAAGGCAGTGCGGCAATGATTTCTCTTTGATGAATGCTTTGAGCTTGTCTATTATCTTTTCCTGGCCCACTACCTCGTCAAGTGTCTCGGGCCTGTATTTTTCAGTCCATATTCCTATTGCCATTTTATTTTCACCTGTCTTAAGATTATTTTGTAAGATAAATATTAAAAGATGTCTTTTTGCGGTTTGGTTGATTTCCTATTTGTTTTGATTTTTTATGTAATTTATATCATCAACCAATGTTTTCAGAATTTTTATTTTTGTTCTTATAGAATCAGCATCATTTCCTAATATTGCAAGCGTGTTTATTCTTTTTTCATAACCTATTGGTTTTATTTTCATCTTTTTCAGATAGTTTGGCGCCCATTTAGGTGTTGTGTAATAAAGCCCGTTCAGTGCATAGATACATACAATTGCATTATTTATCAGCCAAGCAAACTCACAATTTATTGCAATGTTGTTTTTTCTGTTTATAGCAGATTTGAGCCTGTTTCCCATAAATCCTTTCTTATCATATATTGTTCTGTTAAGATAATCTAAGGACCAGGATCCATATCCGTTTATGTCTGGTACAGGTATCTGTTTTTTTAATCTTTCAAAAACTTTTTCAGGGTCATATAAAACTTTGCCAAAAAATAATTCTGCAATGATATCTGAAATTTCAGGCCAATACACATCATTATTTTTGTATCCTTTGATAAGATTTTCGCATTTTTTGGTCACTTTATAAAAAATTGATATGTCCATACCGTTATAATCTACATAATCCATCTTTTTTTTATCTTGATTATCCTGGACAAATTCTATTTCTTTAAGCTTTTTCAATTCATCCTCTCTTGTTTTTATTGATGGTATCCTATCGCAAAATACAACCATGTCTATGTCTGAATCTTTATCCTGGAATCCCAATGCGACTGAACCGTAGATTGCGACGGCTTTGATATCGTCAATTGATGATATCGCATTGCTTATGTTTTTTGCCAGACTAATAAATTTATTCATGATTTGATATTGAATTAGTGAGTATTTATTATTATTATGTTAAAAGGTATTTTTTTTGATTGTTTATATTGTTTGTTGTCCATATCCTTGTATAGAATACTGGTGTCTGGCTGATGTACAGGCAAATGATTATAAGTTTTTGAAGGTGTTCTTGTTGTATGGCTGAAAAAGATATACCTGAAGAGGCTTTAGATAAGATGGTGTCTAAGATTCTTGAGATTGACGGGATTTCCCGGGTTGCTTATGATTTGACATCCAAGCCTCCAGCGACTACAGAATGGGAATGATTTTGTTCTTATCTATAACATAGGATTAAAAAGTTTGGTCTGTTTTATTGTAGCTAAATTAGTTTTAAATCGGTTTTTGGGACAACCCCCATGACAGGCAAAGCGCACCGTGCACTCTCTACAGTACATCGGTAAGGTGTTTAGCTTGTCCAGACCGAACCTCCGCTGCTTATCAGTGGTGATTAAATCAACTAAGGGTCGCTCATTTATGTTACCCAGCAGAAATCTTGGCTCTACAAAGTGATCGCATGAGTATAGATCCCCGTTGTGTTCTAGTGCCAAGGCACTACCACACGTTGGCGAAAAGATACAGAGGCCAGGTGGTTCTCCTACCCATGCTGCCAGAGAAGTATCGAAAATCTGTACGTATACCCGGCCTACATCATGCCTAATCCATTCATTAAAGATGCTAATTAGGAAACCGCCGTATTGTTCGGGACCTACTGATCTCTCGGTAACTTCATTACCTTCCTGAAATCCGGTCTCATTGTCCCGCTCCACAATGGGAATAAACTGGATAAACTCAGCACCAATCGTATCCCGGAAGAAGCGGTATACCTCCAGCGGGTAGTCGGCATTAGCAGCGTGGACGCAGGCTAATATGTTGAACTTAACGCCGTGCTCTCGCATCAGGTGCAGTCCGTGCATTACTTTATCGAATGTTGGATTACCTCCCTTGTCAACACGATAGGCATCGTGCAGCTTCTTTGGCCCGTCGAGGCTCAGTCCGATAAGGAAATTATTATCCCTAAAGAAATCACACCAGTCGTGATCGAGTAGCGTCCCGTTAGTCTGCATTGTATATTGAATCACCATACCCGGTTTCTTATACTTCTCGGCGTACTCAACGGACTTTCGAAAGAAGTCCAACCCCATCAGAGTAGGTTCACCCCCCTGCCAGGCGATATTGACTTCTGGGGTTTGCTGCGCTTCGATGTACTGGCGGATATAGTTTTCTAGGATTTCATCCGTCATCCTGAATTTGCTTCCGGGGTAGAGATCTTCTTTGGAAAGGAAAAAACAATAAGAGCAGTTAAGATTGCAAATGGCCCCCGTTGGTTTGGCTAACAAGTGAAAAGCAGGTGGAGCGTTTTGGATGGACAAGATCGGAAGAGCACACG
>JAIVYO010000053.1:0-5835 GCA_048635405.1 Campylobacterales bacterium
CCATTTAATGATGTTATAATTTTAAAATACATAAAATCATCCTTAATATAAAACCGTTTCAACACTATTTAAAACTTTTCAAACAAATACAGATATTATGAAACTCATCACCCTCATCTCAAGCGGCATAGACAGCCCTGTAGCGACGCATCTCATGCTTGAAAAAGGATGCAAGATAATCGCCGTCCACATGGACAACAGGCCGTCTATAGACAAGAGATCTATTGAGAAAGTAAATACTCTGCTTACGGCAATCGCAAAACACCGCAACACAAAGATAAAGCTCTACATCGCAAAGCACGGACCCACACTGTCAGAAATAATGAAGAAATGCGACAGGAAACTCACCTGCGTCCTCTGCAAAAGATTCATGTATCGCATCGCAGAGGAGATTGCCAAAAAAGAGAAAGCAGAAGGCATCATAACAGGCGAGAGCCTGGGCCAGGTCGCAAGCCAGACACTTGACAACCTGTATATTGAAGACTCAGCCGTAAACACAAGAATCTTAAGGCCTCTCATAGGCCTTGACAAGACAGAGATAATAGATATCGCAAAAGAGATAGGCACTTACGACATATCAATTCTTCCAGAACAGTGCTGCAGCCTAATGCCAAAGTTTCCCGAGACCCACGGGAAAATCAAAGAGATAGAGATTGCAGAAAGCAAGATTGATGTCAAAGCACTTATAAAAAAATCAGTTGAAAGCGCTGAAATTATAGAGATAAATTAAAATCACCGCCAATCTCTCCACCATGTCACAAATTTAGCAAGAGGATGTGTAAAAGCATTGAACTGGCGGTCAAGAAAGATATTCTTGGAAGATATTTTAGAGCCGACAGGCACGCCCTTGCCTTTAAGAAGCTCCTTTAGCACCCCATCAATAGATGAAGCATCTGTCTCAAGCTCTGTATACCCATAGCCGATGCATTCATAATGATGCGCATCGCTTGAAGCCACCATAGCAAGATCATGCTTCACAGCATAATTTTTTGCAATGACATTGAATATGTTAAGTACCACATCACCGTTGAAAGCCTCAAAAAGAAACGGTCCTTTTATCTTCTTATAATTGCACAACAGGCACTTGCCTGTCACATTGAAAGGATGCGGCACAACAACAGTACCACCCTGCTCGCGTATCCTGTCAATTGTTTCAGATACAGATAAAAGAGACGGAATCTTCTCAGTAAGGTCAAGCCCGATAATCTCCCCGCGCTTGGTAAGGACCTCCTCGCCGGGAATCACAAAAAAGCCGTCTTTCTCCTGCGCCTTCACCTTTGGCAGGTTATTATGGTCTGTAATAGCAATCCCATCAAGCCCTATCTTCTTTGCAATCTCTATAATTTTCCCGGCCTTCATGAAAGAGTCGCAAGAACGCTCGGAATGCATATGCAGGTCAAGTCTCATAATATCAATATTCAACAACCAGATTTATATGTTTAACAACAGAAGAAAAAATGAAATTCCCAACAGTAAGCTATAGGATATTAAAAAACAAAAATATAATTAACAATATTACTTTTTATCATGCTTTTTATCATTCTTATTTGCATACCTCATTATATTATTCAGATAGAATGTTATCTCGTCTTTAATCTTTATCGCATAATTTGTATTCTTATCATATGCATAGTTCACCAGTTTTCTATGCTTCTCAAAGAAAGAATTGATCTTAGCCATCAGAATATCATACTCTTTATGCTCATCCACCTTATTATAATGCCCAAATTTATAATCAACCTCGAGCTTGGAAAGAAAAGCAGGCAAAACATCCTGAAAAGTAAGATAGGTATAAATAAAAAACAACTTTAGTCGTCCTTCGTGATTAAGCCGCCTGTTTGAAAAATAGATATACTGATTAAGCATCTTAAAATCTGCATGTTCATAAGCACGCCTGACAAATTCAGTATCTTCACAGACAGCTATAGTCTCATCAAAACCACCTAAATTATCAAAAATATCCTTTTTTATAAAAATAAAAAAACCAGGAACAACTGGAGATATAAAAGATCGCGCCTTAAAATAAAGATTAAGAAGAATATCCGCAGGAATATCCTTGACATCAAAAGGGTATAAAAAATGAAAGCAGTTCGCAAGCTGGAGTTTTTTTGTTTTTATCTCACTCAAAAAATCCTCAAGAAACATCTTTGTCGGCAAAATGACATCAGCATCAAGAAACAGTAAATACTTACCGCGAGCAACCTTAGCCCCGCAATTCCTGCCGTATCCCGGACCTTTCTTTTCATCACTCACAATCTTTGCACCAAAAGACTCTGCAATATGCACAGTCTTGTCTTCAGAATTAGAATCAGAAACAATTATCTCATAATCCTTATATGTCTGCATCTTAATGGATTCTAAAAGTTTTGGAAGATAATGCTCTTCATTCAATGTTGGTATTATAATTGAAAGCTCTGGTTTTTTATCTTCCATAATCCCTCACTCAAAAATACCTTCTGTACTCACCGAAAAGATCAGCAAGATTCCTGAAAAGGCCGGGACACTTCACCATGTTCTTTCCGTCCCTGTAAAGCCCACGCCCTCCAAGGCCTGATATCCGCCTGAAAGATAACACCTTGAACAGGATATAATACCGAAACAGCGACAAGAACACCACAAGACCATCTTTCAAAGGATTGAACTTGGATCTTCCAAATCTGGGAGCATAAGATATAGGAATATTCAGCACAGACAGGTTCTCATACACAGATTTGGCAGTCATCTCAGTCTCGATGCCGAACCCGTCCTCCTTAAGGTCAAGATGCCTTATCGCCTCCTTTGTAAGCCCGCGAAGCCCTGAAAGGTTGTCATACTTCCTGTGGAAAAGAAGAAGAAACATAGATCTTGAGAACAGGTCGCTCAATATAAATATCTTAGGCACTGAATGTGCCTTGAAACTGTTCCTGTACCCGACAACGCAGTCATGGTCTTTGAGCCCTTCCTCAATCTCAGGTATCTTCTCTAAAGGATAGGTAAGGTCAACATCAGTGAATATGACATCATCATCCGCATACGCAAAAGCTGTTCTCAGCGCCTCGCCCTTGCCAAGGCCGTGGTCAAATATTATCTCAACGCCCATCTCCTTTGCAATCTCAGCAGTGCCGTCTGCAGAATGCCCGTCAACAACAACAATCCTGTAATGCTTGATATCCTGTATCCTCTTGATTGTCTCTCTGACAGACTCTGCCTCATCTTTTGTAGGAAGTATTATCGTGACCATATAGCTTACCTGCTCTCAAATATGACATCCATGAAATTATCTACGCTTTTCTTCACATCATATCTTTTGGTGAATCCCTTATATCTTTTTGCAGCAGCAAGATTTTCAGGGATATCAAGCCTGTCCTGGGATACAAAATCTGAAACCCCTTTATCTTTAAGATATCTTGCAAGATACTCCTGCTCAGTCTGGCCGGGAGTAGGGATATAGAGCGCTTTCTTCTGCATCACATAAAGGTCCATAATAGTGGAATAGCCGCTCCGGGAGACAACAATCTTTGCCCTGTTCATAATATTCTCACGTGTATCCTTGTCCATATAATTATATACCTGAGCATTTCCGCGCACCAAAGGAGAAGATGAACCCGTCTTGCCCAGGCTCACGACAACATTCCCTTCAAGGCTGTCAATCTGCTCAAATATCTTTTTCTCAAGATCAGTCCTTGTAGGCTCCGGCCCCGATATTGATATCAGATAATCTATATCCTCTTTCTCAGGCTTCTTGCAGAAATCTGAAAGGACGCCGATATACTCAACCCTTTCCCTATTTGTCAGCTTAAGATTATGAGAAAGGTCACCGGAAATATTATCCTTATCAAAATCAGGAACAATAAGTTTCCTGTAGTTTCTAAAACACCTGTTCAGCAACTCAGTGAAGTTCAGCGGTTTAAAGACAACAGGGCTCATGAACCTGAGCTGATGCGATATCAAAAAAGATGGCGCTTTGGATGTATCTATACCATACCTGGAATCCGAAACAACCAAATCAGGCCTGTTTTTCAAAAAATATCTGTTAAACCTCTTCCTCTCCCTGGCAACAGACATGACAAGTGAAGGCAGAGTCGCCGCAAGGTTAAGCGTAAAATTAGACCCGCTGCCTGAAAAAGGATTTGGCGATTCAGGAAAAGAGACATAACCAACACTGTCAGACATATTCTTCTTCAAAAACTCAAGAGGGCGCCCTGAACATATTACATCAACCTGATGCCCGTCTTTCACAAGCGTCCTTATCAGAGGCAGCGACCTTGTAGCATGCCCGAACCCCCACGAGCAGAGCGCAAAAGCAATTTTCATAAGATAACATTAATATTAATCAATATATATAAACATATTTAACTCTTTCGCCCAAATTAAACAGAAGTCTATGTTTATTAAAGATTAAAAAATAATATTTGACAGGTGAAGACAAGATGGCTAAAAAAAATAGGAGATCTGCAGCAAAAGGCAGACAAGCAGGTACGAAAGAGAAAGGAAATGCCGGAAAGAGCGACATAAAAGCTCAAAAACAGGCAAAAAAACCAAGCGCAGAGCAGATAAATCCTTGGATTATATCAACAGGCGTCCTTGCAATCCTTCTGATAGCATCTGTTTTCACAGGCGGTTTTGACCTGAACAAAAATGATGATTACGCAAAGACGATAGGTCTCATAGACACAATGATTGATTCTTCCATAACGGCAGAAGCAAAGTCATCTCTTGAGACAGCTAAAAGCTCAGTCGAGAATGCACTTGCCGCAGAAGCGACAGCAGTGCCTGAAAAGAATGCAGGAACTAGCGACAATTTAGAAAAGCCGGTCACTCTTGACATGTATATAATGAGCCAGTGCCCTTACGGAGTGCAGGCGGAAGACGGCGCAATACCTGCAGTGAAAAAACTGATAGATTCAGTTGACTACAACATATATTTCATAGCCAATGACAACGGTGACGGCACATTCTCAAGCCTGCACGGCCAGCCGGAAGTTGATGAGAACATGAGACAGATATGCATAATGGAAAAATATCCGGAACTATTCCTTGACTACCTCACATGCCTGAACAAGAATTACAGGAATGCAGGAACCGCATGGAAAAGCTGCGCAGAAAACAGCAGCATAGGCACGGCTGAGATAGAGGAATGCCAGACAGGAGACGAAGGAAAAGCCCTTTTCTCAGAAAGCATAGCGCAGGCAAAAAGCGTGGGCGCCACTGGCTCCCCGACAATATACTTAAACGGCGAGCTTTACAAGAAAGGGAGAGACACCCTGTCTTTCACAAGAGCCATATGCCAGCTAGCATCTGAAGAAGTGGAATGCGCAGCAATACCTGAATGCACATCAGACGCGGACTGCACAAAGACAGGCTTCATAGGCAAATGCCTTGAGCCAAACACAGAGAATGCGAAATGCAACTACACGCAGCCGCCGACAGTCAACATAAAGATACTCAACGACAAGACATGCGCAGGATGCGACACTACAGCTTTTGACAAGATAAATGAGCAGCTTTTCATAAACACGGATATCACAGTGGTTGATATATCAAGTGATGAAGGAAAAGCCCTTCTCGAAGAGCTGAAGCCTCAGCAGGTACCTACATACATTTTCGACGAGACGCTCCTGGAATCCTCAGAATATGCAAGGCTTACGCAGTTCTTTACAAAAACAGGAGAACACTACATATTAAGCCCGTCAATCGTGAGCCAGTATGTAGAAAGCCCGAAGATGATAGGAAGAGACAAGATTGAAGGAAAGCTTGACCTTTTCGCGATGAGCGAATGCCCATACGGTGTCATGGCAGAAAACAACATGGAAGAAGTGCTTGAAGCTTTCGGCGACAGCATAGACTTCTCCATAC
>JAIVYO010000054.1:0-5834 GCA_048635405.1 Campylobacterales bacterium
GATGCCGGCCCTGCCCAGGCCATTTCTGTGATAGAGGATCTCAAGGACCTCTTTGTGAAGATCAAAGAGGCGGAAGTGCTTCGCCAACGGATTGATGGCATTGATAGGGATGCAAAGGCATTTGCAGGGAAAGTCACTGATCTGGCAGAGCGCGAGGCCCCGGACCTGTCAGGACTTCCGGTCGAACAAGCTGTTGCAGAATTCAATGCCCGGCTTACCCGGGCCCGAAAGGCAAAGACACAACAGCAGACGATACAGACGGTGATGGAAACTGCGACAACGAAGGCATGAAATTTGGAAGGGGAAGGTAATTTCACCTTTCATTTTTTATTTTTTGAAAGGAGGCAATCAGAATGTCTTATGGTTATGGAATGACATATATGATAGGTTCACAAATATTATTTTTTATAATAACAATAGCTTTGATCATATGGATTATAAAAGTCCCAAAAAAGAAAGAGAACTATACTGCCAAAGATATGCTTGACAGAAGATTAGCATTGGGAAAAATAGACAAAAAAGAGTACAAACAATTATTAGACACTATACAATCATAGAACCTTTATCTTTCCGGCTCTTGGCTCGTAGCATGTGCCTTCGCTCAGGAAATCGTTGATTATTGCTTCTACTTCTTTTTCCGGGCCTTTGACAGACCCCAGGACATCCTCGAAGTCTGCGCCGTCACCCTTGTCAAGATTGTCTATGACTTCAAGGACAAGGACTCTTAGGCTCTTCTCCTCATTTTTTGGCTTTTCCTCTTTTGCGGAAGATTCCTCTTTCAATATATCGGCTTTGTCTTCTTTTTCTTCATCGCCAATATCTTTCGCATCTTTAGCATCAACATCAATAGTCTCTGGGACATCAGGCACTGTCTTATTTTCAGAACCTATCTTTTTTTCGATATCTTCCTTTTCCGGAAGGCTCATATCTTTCCTGAACTTCTGTATCTCAAGGCGCCTCAATATCTCAAAATTGGGGTCGTCTATTTTTCTCAGGACCTCAGGTACAAGATATACCTCACCGTTCCATTCCCTGACATTTGCGATGATGTCTATAAGATCCTCTTTCTCTGTTTCCTTGAGGCATCTTATGTCCTGCCAGGCTTTCACCCTTATTGAATTTTTTCCGTCGCCAAGAGTTATGGATGCGTAGTTGCCGTCGTCAGAAAGATACTTGAAGGTGACTTTGGCGAGTATTCTTACCCTTATCACCTTAAGCTTTCCTGCGATGTCTACAAAGTTGGGCTCAAGGTCTCCGTCGGTCTTGACATAAGGGTTGCATGTTATGTCTGATATGTCCAGCTTATATGCGGGTGATCTCTTTGCATCATGCATAATCTACACCTTTTTCAGGAACCCATGCCTTGGCTCGAAAAGCTCGCCGTCCCGTCTCAAAGACTCGATTATCTCCTCTACCTTAGCAGAGTCCATACCTTCCTCTTCAGCCCTGCTTATGAGATCCTCGCGGTTGACAAGCTTGTCAGGACTCTCATCCTGCATCTCTTTTATAGTCCTCAGTATATCCAGGATCTGGTTTCTCTTGCTTGATGATACTCCTGAGCTCAGCCGGTCTATATCAAACTGGCCTGTTTCAGGATCTATACCTACCTGCTTGAGGCAGTGAGTCAGAAGATCTATACCGCGGGTAGCATCTGCTTTTGTCACAGTCTCTGCAAGGCGTATCTTTGCGCTCGCTTCCGCCAGCCTGACAAGAGCTTCAAGCTGCCTTGCTGTCAGGGGGATTGGCGCTTTCTCATCTTCAGAGTTCTGGTTCCTTATGTTCACATAGAATTCTCTTATGACTTCTATCGCACCTTTGGTAAGCTTTGGGGCGCAGTTGGTTCTTGCATAGGCTATGTATTTCCTGAGCATCTCTGCTGACATGGGAACATTCTCTTCCTCGGGGTTCTCATGAAGACTGAGTATATGCCCTGCAAGAGATGTATCTTTCTCCCTGCTTGGTATATCACGGATTGCGAAGATAAGGTCAAAACGGCTTATAAGGGTATCAGGCAGGTTTATCTGATCTGGTATTGGTGTGTATGGGTCAAACCTTCCGTACTTAGGGTTAGCTGCTGCAAGTATGATAGTCCTTGCGCTCAGGGTTGCCTGTATGCTTGCCTTGCTAACGGTAACGGTTTGTTGCTCCATCACCTCATGCATTGAGCTCCTGTCTGTTGCGTCCATCTTGTCCATCTCGTCTATTGCGCACATGCCGCCGTTGGCAAGGACAAGGGCGCCGGCCTCAAGAGCCCAGGTTCCGGTGAACTCGTCTTTTACTGCCGCTGCTGTCAATCCTGCGCCGGATGAAGATTTTCCGACGACATATCTTCCTTTCGGGGCAAGAGCGGATACATATTTTAGCATCTGTGATTTTGCGGCACCGGGATCGCCTATAAGAAGTATATGGATGTCGCCCCTTGTCTTCATGCCGTCAGGTCTTACTTTCTGGACGCCGCTGAACATCTGGAACGCTATCGCAAGCTTTATGTCATCATAGCCGAAAATTGAGGGGGCAATCGATTTTTTGAGCATGTCATAGATCTTTTTGTCTTTCGCTATCTTCTTTATCTGCTTCTCGTCCTCTTCTGTTATCTCTATATCTTCAAACTCCTTCTCTATCGGCTCAAGGAAGTTGCATTCAATAAATATGTCGCGCCTCTTTGTCTCTTTTCCTCGGTCAACCCTTATGGGCATGTCGTCCAGAACACCTGTCACAAGGACCTTGTTTCCCGGGACCACTTTCTTCTGGAATGTCGGGTCTACAAGATCGTTTTTCAGGTATATGCCCAGTTTTCTTGCCTGCTGGCCGCCGTCAAGAGATTCGGGACTCTCTTCTACCACGATTCTCTGGACATCTATCATTTTGCGGCTTATAAGCTGGAAACCTCTCTTGTTGCCGCACTCGCACATGTAGGGCTTCTCAAGTGTCTGTTCTTCCTGGAGCATATCTATCTTCTCACCGCAGGACTGGCATTCCCATCGGGCAAAGGTGATCTCCGGCCTTACCTCGCTTGCCTGCTTTATAAGACCTTCCACACCTATGAATCTTGAGAGATGAGTGCTTCTTAAGTTCTTTATCATGACCATCTCGGTATCGGGAAGGTTTCTTATCCTTAAAGGTATCTTCTTTTCCACCTCCTCGCCTATGTCTATGTTTGACATAGCCTCGTCTATGGCCTGCATGCACTCTTCCGGGTGCTCGAGAAAATAGTCGAAAAGCTCCGGGTCAAAGCGCTCAAGAGCTTCGTAGTCTATAACGAGGGCTGTTGATTCCTGCACAGATTTCAGAAGCTGGTTGTAGCATATGTCTGTCAGAAAAATCTCAAATTTTTTCAATACATCGGAGTAGTCCATAGGATTTAATAATTATACAGAAACATTTAATAATCTGGTTGAGCACTGAGGGTGGTTGATAAAAAAATAATTGGAGAAAAAATCTATTCATCAATAATTATATCGTCACCAAGTTCGATGTTAATCTCTTCCAGATTAATCTTAAGCTGCTCTACACTTTTTTCTATCATATCATGGCTTTTGGCTCCTGTGCAGATTACTTTGCCTGACTTGAAGAGAAGGAAGACTACTTTTGGACTTTCCATCCTGTAAACAAGTCCAGGGAACTGCTCAGGCTCATACTCTGTGCCTTCAAGGTCAAAAGCAATCTTGTTGAGATTGAGCTCTTTGTTGAAGCATGTTGATGCCACCATGTTCTGTATGGTCAGGTCATTGATGTCTGTGACATTTATGTCAAGCTGCTGGATATCTTTAAGCAGGTTTGCTACAGCCTCGTGAGCCTGGTCAACTGATTTTGTCCCTGTGCAGACTATCTTGCCCGAATTGAAGATAAGGGCGGCAGCTTTCGGGTTTTCAAGCCGGTACACAAGACCGGGAAACTGCTCCGGCTCGTACTCGGTCCTCTTAAGCCCTGCAGAAAGGCGGGATAGCGGAACCTTTTTGTCAAAAGCGCCGGAAGCGACAACATTGTGAACCTTTATGTTATTGACCACATCGTAAATCTTTATGTTATTATCCATATCATATTCCTCCAAAATGCGATGAATCAAACCCCCGAGAAATCCATCATTTTTTCCTCAAAAAATCCAGTGCTGTCAAATAGTAGTATATAAAGCTTTGCTTCTAATTGCATGGAAATGTTTATAAACTTATGGTGCCTAAAAATTAAATACCCTATGGTGATAAAATAGGTAGCAAACTGCCTGAATGAGGCAGATTGAATTGGCATCAGACCTTTTAAGTTTTCTCAAGATTATGTTTTTGCCTTCAATCCTCATGCAAAACATTTGAGAGTGAAATAAATATATAATTACAATTATTATGATGAATTTCACATAAAAGAAGATATAAAAAACATCTTATCTAAATGGATTCAGTGATACTATGTCCAAGATTGAAGTAGAAACAAGGTCTTTTCTTTCTGATGAAGAATATGCGCGGCTTCTTGCATTCATGGAATCGGATGCCGAGCATGTCAAGGACGACGAGCAGGAGACTGTATATTTTTCTGGAGACAAGGATTTAAGGGTTCAAAAAAACAGCACGGGCGCAAAGATTATACTGAAGGGCGGAAAGATACATGATGAACATAGGGAAGAGAAGGAAGTGTCTTTTAAAAAAGAGGATTTTGAGAAGATGGAATCTATTCTTGTCGGCGCAGGGCTTGAGGTTGAGATAAGATGGTTCAGGAAGCGAAAGGAGTTTAAATGGATGGGCGCAAAAGTGTGCCTGGACAGGACAAGAGGGTATGGCAACATTATCGAAATTGAGATAATGTGCGATGAGGATGGTGTTGATGATGCGAGAGAGGAAGTGTCTTTGCTCATGAAAGGCCTTAAGGTCTCGCAAACACCTAAATATGTGTTTGATGAAAGGTTTAATTATTATAAGAATAACTGGAAAAGGCTTGTTGACTGACATGAAGAAGAAAAAATTTGCTGCGTTGATATCCGGCGGGAAGGACTCTATATTTGCTATATATAAGGCTGTAGAGTCAGGCATGGATGTGTACTGCCTTATTGCCATATATCCAAAAAGAGATGACAGCTACATGTTCCATCACCCTAATGTATGGATCACAAGCCTGCAGGCAGAGGCTATGGATATCAGGCTGATAAAGAAGGAGACTGATGCAGAGAAAGAGGAAGAGCTTTCAGACCTTGAGGATGTGCTGTCTGTTGTTGCAGAGGATGTGGATGCTGTTGTCACGGGAGCTTTCTTCTCCAATTACCAGAAGGAGAGGATTGACAAGATATGCTCAAAGCTTGGGCTTGAGAGTGCTGCGCCTTTGTGGCAGAAAGATGCTGAGAAGACAATAACTGAGATGGTTGAATCAGGATTTAAGATAATAATCACAAAAGTGGCTGCTGAGGGGCTTGGTGAGAAATGGCTGGGTCGCGAGATAGACAGGGATGCGATTGATGAACTTGTTGAGCTGAACAGGAAGCATGAGATATCTATTGTCGGCGAGGGCGGCGAGTTTGAGACGCTTGTGCTTGACGCTCCTATGTTTGGGAAGAGGATTGAGATTGTGTCTGCGAGGAAGAAAATGGAAGGCCTTGTGGGGACTTATGTGATTGACAAGGCTGTGCTTGTCGATAAGTGATTGATAGTTCAGGCTTTGAGTTTTTGCTTGGTTTCTTTGTAAGATGAGAATATTTTAGGCAGTTTAATATCAAGGCCTTGTTCTTTATTTAATTCTTCTACGCTATGTATCACTTTCTCTATATATTTTTCAGCATTATCTGAAGATGTTATCAGGTGGTTCATAAATCCATGGACATCCTCTGTAACAATATCATCATCACTCCTAGAACC
>JAIVYO010000055.1:0-5780 GCA_048635405.1 Campylobacterales bacterium
TATATCTAATCTCTAAATAATTCATAAAGCTTCAGTTTGGCATTATCAAACTCTTCGTCGCTAAGATTTCCAGAAACTGATGCTGCAACATCAAATATATAAGATATGACGCAAAGAACATCTTTGTATAAAAGCAGTGCATCATCTTCAGCCTTGTTTAACAGTTCTCTTGATGCAGTTAATTTCTCCCTGTATCCTGGACAATCAGCATCAGAATATCTGCATACGCTGCTGCAGCCGACAATAAATTCACCCATATTGCTGATAATTTGTGAAACTGGCGCTTCATCAAGATAATTCTTCATATTATTGCTGATATCTCTTAATTCAGAATTAAAAGTCTGCCTGTCAACATTCTTTAACAGACCATAAACTGAGGTCAGCATATCTATATATAATTTATCAGATATACATGGACCAGCTTTTCGATCATTAATAGCTCCAATTGCCTGTTTTACCGGGGAACCTTCGAGATTATCAAGGCCTGACTCAGACACAATCATTGTCAAAAATTCATGCATGCCTTCATCAGTACCGTATTTGCCCAGACCTTCAACTAATTTTGCAATATGCGGCCTAATCCCGCCATATATAAGAGACACCGAATCTTTTACTGGCATATTAAGTTTATAATTCATCATAGCTTCTGTCATTTTTCCTGCATGAAGCATTGCATCTGATTTTTCAGCATTAACGTTTGCACCGCCAAAAGCTTTCCTTAACAATCCTGCGTTTATGCTTTTTGTTTTACATAAATTACAATAACCTATAGCCAAATTTAAGTCAGCCTCAGCCTTGGCAAGCGGATGTATCCCTGGATAGTTTAAAAATGATAAAATATCAACAACTAGTGATTTTGTTGGGATTGTAGACTCTCCAGGCTCATTAACCATATCAGAAGAATCAGAATGAGACTTAAATCTATGTTGAAACGAGCCTCCATCCCCTAAAATTATTTTAAACATTCCGGGAGGAAAATTAGATAATTGCTCCAAAAAAGAAGGGTCATTTCTAAGTCTATCTGGATCTATTCCTAACATTTCAGCTATTTTCTTAATAAATTCTTCATCATCCTGACCTCTTCGTCCTTCTCTATCCATAACATCACAATAATATTTTTAATCACTAATAAAGTATAGTGAAACTTAAAGAATTAAACTTTATTAAGGTTTTCATAATCATACTGTATTAAATCAGAATTTCAAACCCTATATATACCCTTCTCGCACAAATTAATCTCAGATACCAATGATATTCGACCTGGAATACGCATCGGCAAGAGTAAGAGTCCTGAGGTCAAAACTACTGAAAGACAATATAAGACAGGAGATAAAAGACGCAAAGACAAAAGAAGAGCTGATAGCGCACCTCGACAGCACCGCCTACGAGCCAATGTTCGCATCAAAAGACATAGACGAGATAGAAGAGAACTTCAACAACCACCTCATACAGACCCTGAACAAAGTCACATCCTTTCTCCCGAAACGATACGCCGAAGACTTCTCAAAATATCTCGCAAGATTTGACTTAAGAAACCTCAAACTTATAATAAGAGGCATCCACGCAGACATGAATCTCAAAGACATCAAAGAAGACCTCACAGAATACGGAAAAATACAAAAAATGGCAGAAGAAACAGACCGCCTGACTCTTGAAACTTTAGAAAACCGATTAGAGAACACCCTATGGTATCAAGCATATAAGGAAGGTCTCACAAATTACAAAAAGACACAAAAAGTCCTGGACCTGGAACATCCGCTGGACAAGGCATACATGAACCAGTTAGAAAAGATACAGACAGAGCCTGTAAAAGAGTTCACGAAAAGATACAAGCGCATGATAGACGCACAGACAATCGCAAGATTAAAAGACAGGGCCGAACCATACCTTTTCCTGCCTGATGAAAAGAAAGAGAGTTCAAGAGAAACAGACACAGGCACGCTTGAGACCCATGCAAGAAAAGCCTTATTGACAGACCCGTTCGGCATCGGCCTTTACATCGAGTTCATGTTCAGAAAAGAGATGGAGACACGACTGATAAAAAGCATATTGAGGAGAGTATGGAAATGATCTGCATAATAGGAGATAAAGACACAAGGACAGGATTCAGCCTTGCAGGAATAAAAAAACAATACGACAGCCCAAAAGATATCAAAGACGAGAAAGTCATATTCATAGACAAAAAAAAGGCAGAAGAATTCAAAGACGACATAAAAAACCTAAAAGAACAGGGAAAGATAATAGTCGAGATACCAAGAGGATAATAATATGGGAAAGATATCACGGATTGCAGGCCACATCATAGAAGCAGAAAGTCTAAAAGACTCATCCATGAACTCAAAAGTCCTCATAGGAAAACAGAAGCTGATAGGCGAGATAATAAAGCTGAAAAATGACACAAGCATAATCCAGGTCTTTGAAGACACAGACACATTAAAGATAGGGGACACAGTAGAATCCCTCAATACCCAGATTACAGCCACACTAGGCCCGGGATTATTAGGCATGGTCTACGACGGCCTGCAGAGGCCATTGAACATCATGGACGACTTCATAGCCAAAGGCACAAAGACAACCCCCCTGGACACAAAAAAGAAATGGAAGCTAAAAAAGATAAAAGACGGCGAAGTCAAAAAAGGCGACATCATAGCAGAAGTCAAGGAAACAAAAAACATCACCCATAAGATCTTCGCACCAAAAGACGGAAAAGCAGAAATCAAAGAAGGCGAGTACACAATCAATCAAAAATTCGGAAATATTAATAAAGAGCCCATAACCATGCAAAGCGCCTGGCCGGTCTACACGCCAAGACCGATAAAAGAAAAGCTGACACCGAAACAGAATCTCATAACAGGCCAGAGAGTCATAGACACCATGTTCCCTGTAGCAAAAGGCGGAGCTGCAGCAATACCCGGAGGCTTCGGCTGCGGAAAGACAGTCACCATGCAGATGATAGCCAAGTATGCAGACGCAGACATAGTCATAATGGCATTGGTCGGAGAGAGAGGCAACGAATGCGCAGATGTCCTCACATCCTTCCCAAAGATAATAGACCCAAAGACAAAAAAAAGCATAATGGAGCGAAGCATAATAATAGCGAACACATCCAACATGCCTGTCTCGGCAAGGATATCAAGCATATATCTCGCAACAGCCATAGGAGAATATTACCGCGACATGGGCTACAATGTCCTGTTGATAACAGACTCCACCTCAAGATGGGCAGAGGCAGTACGAGAGATATCAGGCATGCTGGAAGAGATGCCTGGCGACGAGGGATACCCCGCATACCTCGCTTCAAGAATATCATCATTCTACGAAAGGTCAGGCGCAGTGACAACACTGAACAAAGCACAGGGAACCTTGACCATAATGGGCGCTGTATCACCTCCAGGCGGCGACTTCTCAGAACCGGTAGTACATGCAACAAAAAGCATAGTCCGGTGCTTCTGGGCGCTGAACAGCGACCTTGCCTACAGGAGACATTACCCCGCTATAGACTGGCTTGAGAGCTACTCGCATTATGTTGAAGACCTCAAAAAGACAAACGACGAACAATATGAAGACTGGTCACAATTAAGGGACCAGATGATAGAAATATTACAAAAAGAAAGAGAGCTTGAAAAGATAGTGAGACTGGTAGGCTATGAAGGATTGGAAGACAAAGACAAGTTCCTCCTGAAAGTCTCAGAGCTGTTCAGGGAAAATTTCCTCCAGCAGAGCGCATACCACAGGACAGACATGTACTGCTCCTTCAAAAAACAGTACAGCATGCTGAGATGCTTTGCCATCTATTATGACATGGGCATGATAGCGATAGAGCACGACAAGACTTTAAAAGATATCCTCAGCCCAAAAATAACAGAGAAGATATCCCGGATGAAGACAGAAGAAAAGGAAGAGTTCGGAATACTGGAAAGAGATATTGAGGAATGCTTATTAGGAAAGAAAGACGCGATAGACTTAGATGGGTTATTAGAGATCAATCATGGTGAATAGATTGAAAGAATACCAGACAGTATCAAAGATAACAGGGCCTCTGATAGTAGTCGAAGGCATAAAAGATGTCGGCTACAGGGAGCTTGTCACAGTCATGCTGAAAGACGGCACAGAAAGGACAGGCCAGGTGCTGGAACTGAAAGGCGACACAGCAATAATAGAAGTCTTTGAAGGCACCGCAGGCATAGGCATAAAAGATACAAAGGTCAGGTTCCTCGGCAAAGGCTTCACCATCGGCGTATCAAAAGATATGGTCGGCGGAATCTTTGACGGATTAGGCCGCCCGAAGAACATGAAGCTCATACCTGAAAAAAGGGTAGACATAAACGGCATGCCGACAAACCCATACTCAAGGGATGTCCCGAAAGCATTCATAGAGACAGGGTTCTCAGCAATTGACGGACTTTTGAGCCTTATCAGAGGCCAGAAACTGCCCATATTCTCAGAGAGCGGCGTCCCTCACAACCAGCTTGCCGCAGGCATAGCAAAAAACATAAAGTCAGACCTGGTCATTTTCGCAGCCATCGGCGTCACAAGCGACGAGCTGAACTACTTCATAACAGAGTTTGAGAAGACAGGCGCCCTGGAAAACATCATAGTGTTCGCAAACCTTGCGAGCGACCCGGTAATTGAAAGAATAGTCACGCCAAGGGCAGCGCTCACAGCAGCAGAATACTTCGCCTGGGAACACGGCAGGAATGTCGTCGTCATCCTCTCAGACATGACAAACTACGCCAACGCCTTAAGAGAGATATCAGCATCAAAAGAAGAAGTCCCCAGCAGGAGAGGCTACCCTCCATACCTGTACTCAGACCTCGCATCAATATATGAAAGGACAGGAAGGATAAAAGGAAAGGAAGGATCAATAACCCAGATACCTATACTGACCATGCCTGAAGGCGACATAACCCACCCCATACCTGACCTGACAGGATACATAACAGAGGGGCAGATAATGCTGTCGCCCGCATATCACAGGAAAGGTATTTTCCCGCCGGTAAACATAATCCCGTCCCTGTCAAGGATGATGCACCACGGCATAGGCATGCACTTGACAAGAGAAGACCACCGGCAGGTATCAAACCAGATATACACATTCTACTCAAAAGGAAAGAAGCTGGAACAGCTCAAATCAATAATAGGCGAGGACGCCCTATCAGACATGGACAAGAGATATCTCAGGTTTGCATCATCCCTTGAGGAACAGTTCATCAGCCAGAAAAAGAGAAGAACCATTAAAGATACTCTCAATCTAGCCTGGAAGCTTCTCATGATACTTCCTAAAGAGGAGCTCACAAAGATTGATAAAGACATGATAGAAAAATATTGGTACGATACACATGATGAATGAAGACATAAAACCTACAAGGACGCATCTTAAGATGCTGAAAGAGACGCTTGACCTGAGCATAAAAGGCCATGACCTTCTTGAAGAGAAGAACGAAGCATTGATACTGGAATTCTTCTCGATGTCAAAAGACATGGACGCAAAAAGAAAAGATATGGAACAGAAGCTGGCAGAAGCCTTTGAGACTCTGGGCGATGCACAGGCAACACTGGGCCATATAGAGACACGATATCTCGGCGCGTCTGTCACAGGAGCACAGCAACTCAATATCAGCGAAAAGAAAATAATGGGAGTCAACCTGTTAAAGATCAACACGCCCGACTACTCAAGAGAAATACTGGAAAGAGGTTACAACATAGCTGACTCAAACCATCACCTTGACGATGCAGCAACGCTTTTCGAGGCATCAGTCCCGAAAGCCCTCAAGGTCGGC
>JAIVYO010000056.1:0-5747 GCA_048635405.1 Campylobacterales bacterium
CCATTAGAATCCGGCTTTTACTGGGTACATGGCATAGTGTCTTATGGAAATAGTACTGCCGATGCTTGGGGCTCTTTTTATGTAGAGCCATATTATTATATTCCTCCTTCAGATCCAGATGATGATTATGGTGATACAGGCACTGCTGATGGTTCCGATTCAGGCACTGTTGATGGTTATGGTTCGGGCACTGGTTTTTTGGAGGGTGTTTCTTCAGCATTGGATATGGAACAGTTTGATTCTGGCCGAATATTGATAACATTATCGCATCCTGATAAGATTAATGTCATGTCAGGAGATACTTCTGTTATATATGTTATTGTAAATAACACAGGTACGATGCCTTTGAGGCGATTGATGCTCCTTCCACGTATCATCGGAAACATCGCAATTGATGCGCAGCCGATGAAGATACAGACCTTGATGGGAGGGCAGTCTGCAATATTCATGATAACTCTTGATGTTCCGGAAGATACGAAGGATGGCATATACCCTATGGATTTCAAAGTAATTGCAAACCGGATAGAAAGGTCAGCCCATGTTGATGTTATTGTAGGTTCCTTACCTTTTGATGAAAATCTGATGGATATTATATTGAATTACAGGTATATCATAACGCGTCTTATAGATGAGACAGATACACTTTATCTTGCAGGAAAAAACACGACTCTTCTTGAAATGTATATAGATGATGCAGATTCAGCATTGATTCTTGCAAAAAACTATCATGACCTTAAAGCTTACGGGCAGGTGCGTGCATATCTCAAAGATACTAAAGGGCACTTGAAGCTTGCAGTGATTGAGCTTGCGCGTTTAAGGGGCGATGATTCACTTTTATCAAGAGCGCCAATGCTTTTGCTTGCGATTGCCATAATTATCATAATTGCCGTATCCATAATTGCAGTATATGTTCATAAGCGCAGGATAAAAAAAGAAGAACTGGCGAAAAAGCTTCAGGACACAAGTGTCTCATAAAACCGAAAAGTATATATATGAACTTTAACCCAAATAGGTCTATAAAACCTTCGAAGGGTAATCATTATGAAAAAGATATTTATATTGCAGAGTGTATTGGCTATTCTTATTTTGGCTTTGATTATGAGCCCTATGACTTTCGCAGCAGATGCTTCAGATTCATTGACTGTGAATATTACTATAAATTCTGTCGGAGCTATAGTTGTTCTTCCAAACTCTTTTTCATGGTCCCTTGACCCCGGAGAAGATTCAGCTACATCAAATATCATTATCAAGAATACAGGTTCCGAAAATCTGAGCAGTATATATCTGGACACAAGCACAGACGCTGATGAATCAACAAACCCTCTTCCTACAGGTGTGCCAGGATCTTATTCTGCAGCAGGCATGATCTTTGCAAGGAACTCAACAAATGCTACTTATTACCATGCAGGCAGGCTTGAATGGAACCTTTCATCAATCCTTACAGGCGAGACTCTTGATCTTGCAGCAGCAACAGAAACTTTCGGTCATGGATGGTACAGGAATGCATCAGGAAATGAATATCTCTGGAAAGTTGAGAACGGCTCAGATGGATACTGCAACAATTCAGGCACAACATTCACTATAAAGACGGCACCAGAGAATGGTACTTCCTTAAATCGTGATCTTTCAGCAGGACCTTCAACATGCACTTATGCCGGAGAGGGTACTTGGGCATCTTTTGCATGCACTGACGGCCCTCTTGTAGATTACTGTGTTGCCACAGCAAGCACATGCGACAAGATATATATATACAAATACAATTACAATTCAACATATCCTGCCTGCGGAAACAGGGCATATATAAGAGAGACAGACCTTGTGCCTGGAGCTGAAGACTATATGATTATCCATGCATCTGTCCCATATGGTATCCCTGCAGGAGAAACAGCACAGGGTACATTGACACTTATGGCAACATATTAAAAATAGATTAGAGAGCCCTAAACAATCTCTCTCTTTTTATTTTTTAGAAATTCTTATTTTATTCTTTAATTTATCTAATTGTTTTATTGTATCATCATCTAATATGTTCTTATTTAAAAGTTCCGTCTCCAAAATATTTCTCATACAAAAGATTGAAAATCTTTATCTCAAAGTTAATAAAGATTAAGCCCAATATTCAACATAATCTGTATAAAGTGATAATAATGAAATATGTACCTGACACATCCGCAATAATTGAAGGAAAAGTCATGGAGATGATAGTGGAGAACAAGCTCAAAGGTACACTCATCATCCCCGAATTCGTCGTCTCAGAGCTTGAGAATCAGGCAAACCACGGTAAAGAGATTGGTTTCAGCGGCCTTGACGAGCTAAAGGCAATAAGAGAACTGGCAAAAGACAAGGGCATAATCCTGACACAGCAGGGAAGGAAACCCACGGCCGAAGAGATAAGGATGGCAGGGTCAGGAAGGATAGACGCCCTCATAAGAGACATAGCAAGGGAGGAGAAAGCAACGCTTCTCACAGGCGACATGGTTCAGGCAAAGACTGCCGAGGCCGAAGGAGTAAAAGTCATATATTTCCCGAAAGAAAAGATAGAATCTTTCACCCTGGAAAACTTCTTTGACAAAGAGACTATGTCTGTCCATCTTAAGGAAGGCGCCACTCCGAAAGCAAAGAAAGGCAAGCCTGGAGCGTTCAGCCTTGTCTCCCTGAATAACAGCATCATAACAAAAGCTATGCTTGATAACATCGCGCACGAGATAATGGAGCTCAACCGCGTATCTGATGAGTCGTTCATGGAAATCTCAAAAAGATTCGTATCAGTCATACAGCTCAAGGAATACAGGATAGCGATAACACGGCCGCCATTCTCCGAGAAGATGGAGATAACGGCAGTACGGCCTATAGTCAAAGTGTCTCTTGACAACTACAGCCTCACAGACAAGCTCAAGGGCAGGATAGACAAGGAAGCTGAAGGCATAATAATCGCAGGTCCGCCTGGACACGGAAAGTCCACCCTGTGCCAGGCATTGGCAGAATATTACCAGGACAAAAAAAACATAGTCAAGACCATGGAGAACCCGAGAGACCTTCAGCTCGGACCAGATATAACCCAGTACGGGCCTTTAGAGTCTGACATGGCAAAGACAGCAGAGATACTCCTTCTTGTACGGCCTGACATAACAATCTACGATGAGATACGCCAGACAAAGGATTTCAGGATATTTGCAGACATGCGCCTTGCAGGCGTCGGTATGGTCGGTGTGGTCCACGCAACAAGGGCAATAGATGTCATGCACAGGTTTATAGGACGGGTAGAGCTCGGCATGATACCTCAGATTGTCGATACCATAATATTTGTCAAGGGCGGAAAAATCGAGTCTGTCCTGTCCCTTTCCCTGAGAGTCAAGGTCCCAAACGGCATGGTGGAGCAGGATCTTGCAAGGCCGGTCATAGAGGTCCTTGATTTTGAGACTGGAAGACCTATTCATGAGATATATACATACGGCGATGAGACAGTAGTCATGCCTGTGGATAAAGGTACAGACTCATCAGCCATGAACCGCCTTGCAGAAGATAAGATAAGATCAGTTCTCAAGAAATACACAAAAAATCCGGATATAAGCATAATCTCAGGCAACCGCGCCATCGTCCGCGTGCCGAAAGAAGATATGTCATCAATAATCGGCAGGAAAGGTACAAACATATCAGGCATCGAGGAGAAGCTCGGCATCCATATCTCGATAGAGCCCATCGTCGAGACCCTGAAAGAGACAGCAAAGTACAAGACATCAGAATCCGGCGGCTACATCAACATAAGCCTGAAAAAAGAGTATATCGGTGCCATGGCAGACATCTACAAGGGCGACGAGTTCCTTTTCTCGGCAACAATCGGCAAGAAGGCCCTGGTAAAGGTCAAGAAGAAGACCGACACAGGCAACAAGATCATGCAGGCCATAGTGATGAAGACACTGAGAGTTCTGGTTGAGTGATTTTTGTCAGGTAACTTCTATGTGTGGTCACAAATCTATATCCTGCCTCCTCAAAGAAATAAGTCTACCTTAAAAACGGTGAATACTATGGTAGAATTTGTGACATTGAAGGAAAAAGAGGTAAAATTCGGAGAGAACAATTTCTTCGAGATAGCCTCCAAAAAGGCGGTAACGGACGAGGGCGAGAAGCCTTTCATCTCGTTGACCCGCGGCTACTACAAGGACGGTACAGACAAGAAATTCACAAAAGCGATATCGATACCTGAAGACGGCAAGACACTAAAGGCTGTTGTCGATATCCTTGACAGCTTTGTCGAATAAGTCCTTTTTTCTTTTTTTTTAAATATTTCTAAAGATTTTCTCATTCTCATCAATAATGTTTATAAAGATGTTATAAGAATAATTATCTAGAATATAGACAGCCCTTTAAGGGCTTAGATAACAAGGTGAAAACAGATGGCTGAAGAAAACGTAAGTTTCGAAACAATCAAGGCTGAAGAGATACAGTTCGGCAAGAACAATTTCTTGGAGATCGCAAAGAAGAAAGCGATTACAGAGGATGGAGAAAATGTTTTTCTATCAATCTCTAGAGGTTTTTTTTCTGAGATGGATGGAGAAAAGAGGAAAAAATTCAGAAGCTCAATCGCAATACCTGATGATAAGGAAATAATAGATGCTGTGATGAAAGCATTTGAAAATGTTATCAAGGCAAAAGGCTAAGGCTTTTTGCTTCTTTTTTTTATTCTTTTTTTCAGGGTCAGCATGTTAAACTTTTTTCAAGGTTTGCAGACCATTCTTAATGTTTTTAGTGCCTCCGTAGCTCAGTTTGGATATTTCGGAAAACAAGTTTTCCTGTATTTTCGGTTTTTTGGAACCAAAAAGAGCACTTGCCTCCTAAGCAAGGAGTCGCGCGTTCAAATTATGCAGTTCATCATCTTGATGATGTCTGCAAAAGAAAGTCGCGTCGGGGGCACTTTTATTATTCTATCAAATATTTAGCTACTGCTTCTTGCATCTTATTATCAGATGTAAAATCTCTTAGCAGTCCCATTGAAGACAGAACCCTCCAGACGCTGTTTGCGGCATAGGTCATATTCTCATCCAAATCTTTAAGTCCAGTTGAATTGTATATCTTTTTTGCAGGGCTGATATTAAAACCTATGGTCTTGCCAAATATTTCATTGAATTGAGTGCTATTATAACATATATCTATACCATCAACTATGATGTGTGTATTGCATGCTATATCTCTAAATAAATTATTCTCTTTGAATTCAGGCCTTATTCTTCTTAATTCTTCAAAAACAACGGATGGTTCTTCAATTATGTTTGTAGGTATTGTTATTGAATATTTTCCTGGCACATACTCCATATTTAATTGATCATTAATAGATGAAGTAAAATAGTATAATCCATTTCTAAAAAAACAGTTTTCCTTAACAATTGGTTTTTCCAATTCAAGATATTTTTTATCATTATCTATAGTTTCAGCAAGTTCTATATATTTAAGAAGTTCTTTATTTAATCCAAGACCTACATCTCCTAATTGGAGTGATATATTCAATGTCTCTAAAAGGGAAGGTTCATCATATATCGATATATTTTCGGGACGTATAGAGTCGATTGAAGCATATATTTTTTTATGGAACCTATTCCAAAAATATCTTTCTTCAGGAGTCCTTTCTATCTCTTCCTTTTTTGCATATGTTTGTAATAACGTTTCATAAATAGTTGGAGTGTTTATATCTTTTCTAATTTCCATATGATTTGGAGATTGTGATACTCCCCCAGATAAAGCCCTCTTCTTTT
>JAIVYO010000057.1:0-5643 GCA_048635405.1 Campylobacterales bacterium
CTGTGGAGGATTGGGAAACAGCTTGAGGGATAGATTATGGCACAATTTGTATATTTAATACTATGATGTGAATCCTGTACTTAAGAGCATATTTGTAAGCACCCAGGCTTTCCCAATATTTATGCATTCTCTAAATAAATCTTCGTCATTGTACATCAGACTTATGGAGTGGCCGATGATAAGGTCTTTGTTTTCTTGTATATGTGTTATTATATATCCTTCGTCCGGTGTCACACAGATGCCGCCATATTGTATCACCTGCATCATTTCATCTTCTTGCTTTTTTTTCTTTTCCATTATTTTTAAGTCTATAAGCATATTGTAATAAATAGAAAGAGCTTCAGCCAGTATGTCAGAAACTGCTATTTTTGGGCAGGATTGGTTGTTGTTCTTTAATGAAATCTTTTCCAGATCAAGCAGGAGATGTTTGTTAATGTCTTCTATAGGTACAGGTATATCTGAGATGTCAATTGGATATTCTTCATAATCCTTATTATACATCATTGCATTTTCACATGTTATGATGGGTTGCGTTGGGTCTTTATCCGGATGATTGTTGCCTGGACTGTCTATGTTTTTGTAAAAGAACATCTTCTCGTATTCTTCGTCAGTTATTATCAAGCAGTCAAGATTATCTGTGCCATATAGTTCACAAAAAAGATCAAGAGCATGTCTTGCCTTATCTTTAATAGCACAACTTTCATCCACGTTTAATCACAACAAGATTTAAAGCACCTAAAATTTATAAAACATTGCCTGAATAGTTAATGTATCAGGTGAAGACTATGGCAACATCAAGGATTGCAGTCGTGGATATGAACAAGTGCAGGTTCAATGAGTGCGACAAGCCGTGCATCAGGTTCTGCCCCGGCGTCAGGTCAGGTGATGAGACAATCCTTGCCAAAGATGACAGGATAATTATAAATGAGGACCTCTGCATAGGGTGCGGGATATGCACGAAGAAATGCCAGTTCAAAGCCCTGACTGTCATAAATCTTGCACATGAGCTGACTGATATTGTACACCAGTACGGGAAGAACTCTTTCAGGCTGTACGGCCTTCCTGTAATCAAGAAAGGCGAGGTAATAGGGCTTCTGGGGGCGAACGGGATAGGAAAGACGACTGCGCTCCAGATACTTTCAGGCAGCATCAGGCCTAATCTTGGAAACTATGACAGTCCTCCGCAAGATGCTGACATAATCAGGAAATTCAGGGGCACTGAACTGCAGAACTACCTGATAGATCTTTTTTCCGGCAAGGTCAGGACTGTCTGCAAGCCGCAGCAGGTAGACATCATACCCAAGCAGGTCAAAGGAAAGGTGAAGGATCTCCTGAAAGACGAGAGGGGAAAGCTTGAAGAGATTGCGGAGAAGCTGAATCTTTCAGGCATCATGGACAGGGACATCGGAAAGCTTAGCGGAGGCGAGCTCCAGAGGCTTGCTATTGCCCAGACTATGCTTAAAGATGCTGATGTATATTATTTTGATGAGCCGTCATCATTTCTTGATGCGAAGCATAGGCTTGTTGCTGCAAGGACAATAAGGGAACTTGCTGCTGAAGGGAAGGCAGTCGTGGTCGTGGAGCATGACCTTGCAACTCTTGACCTTCTGGCAGACAATATTCATCTGGTGTATGGGCATGCTGGTGCATACGGCGTCATATCCAAGCTTTACAGCTCAAGGAGAGGCATAAACATATATCTTGACGGTTTCATAAGGGAAGAGAACATAAGGTTCAGGGATGAGGCTATATCGTTCCATGCACAGGGACAGATATTCAAAGGTGTGGAAAAGATAATAGAGTATCCTGATATCTCAAAAAAGCTCGGAGATTTCTCTTTTGACATAAAAAAAGGCTACATATATACAGGAGAGGTTCTTGGGGTCTTCGGGGCAAATGCTTTAGGGAAGACCACTTTTGCGAAGATACTTGCAGGCGACATGAAAGCAGACAAGGGAAAGCTTGAGTCAAAGATAAAGATTGCCTATAAACCGCAGTATCTGTCTTCTGATTTTACAGGGACTGTCTCGGAGCTTTTGTCATCTGTCTCAAAATATTTCGGCACGACAGAATATAACAAAGATATAATGAAGCCTCTTGAGCTTGAAGGGATACTTGACAACAAGGTATCTACACTTAGCGGGGGCGAGCTGCAAAGAGTCGCTATTGCAGCCGCATTGTCTAAAGAGGATTCTGATTTTATACTTCTTGATGAGCCGTCCGCATATCTTGATGTCGAGCAGAGGATGAAGTTCTCAAAGATGATACGGAAGTTTGTGGAGAACAAGAAAAAGACCTGCATGATAATTGACCATGACCTTCTTCTTCTTGATTATGTGTCGGACAGGACTGTTCTTTTCCTTGGTGATTCCGGTATCTCAGGTCATGCCGGAAATCCACAGAAGCTTGAGAAGGGAATGAATGATTTCCTTAAGGAACTTGACATAACTTTCAGGAAGGAACCTGATACAGGAAGGCCGAGAGCGAACAAGCCGGGGTCGCAGAAAGATGCAGAGCAGAAGCAGAAGAACAAGTATTATTCGAAGTGAATGTTTGACTATATAAATGTATATAAACGGTAAGATTATAGGTTATATAAGGGTGTTATATGTGTATGAAATAGATAAGCAGCTGGAAACTCTTGGAAGGACCAAGAGCCTTGAAATAACAATGGATGGAGATAAAGGAGTCTTTATCAAGAACAATAATTTTGATACGAAAATATTTGTTACTCTTGATGCCTTAAAGAATAACTCTGTTGATGAGATAATCGCACAGACTGTCCAGGGACGGGATGTGGATCAGATAACAAGAATCACAGGGTATATGTCTACTGTAGGAAACTGGAACAAAGGTAAGCTTGCAGAACTTAAGGACAGGTACAGGGTTGGAAAATTCTTCACTGACGCTGCTTAGACCTTTTTCTCTTTTTTTATTTATGGACTTACTGCTGTGTGTGTTCTTTTATTATCTTTACCCTGAGGTTCTTTATGACTGACCCGCAGATCGGGCAGAACCTGTTTGACTGCGACCTTTCCATCTTCACTTCATTGTTGCATTCAGGGCAGAGCGACTTGTTAGGGTCGCCGGACTCTGTTTCTTCAGAGTCATATAAAATTTTTCCTTTATGATATCCAACTATTGCCATCTCAATAATCTCCGATTAAAAATATATAACTCTAATAATATATATTCTTTAAAAAGCTTTGGGTTGGTTTTGGAGAATTAGAAAATCATAAGTTCTTCTTCCAAAGGAATTTTTGTATCTTTCCGGCTACATATTTCGTTTATTAATGGTTTTAATTGCCTTTTCATCTCAGTAAGCCTTTCTGAATCCTTTGCATAAAATTCATGCTTTAGGTCAGGATATCTTTCTGACATCTTTTCTAAATTGTTTTCCATACCTTCATGATCCAGAACTTCTGCTCTAAATACTGTATAGCTTTTCGGAAGATTTTCCATACCTAAAAGAACTTTTTTTATGTTGAAATCATCATAGAAATATGAATCAATAGAATCTTTGTTCCATATTTCTAAAGCCATGCGATTTTTTAATATGCCCAGGTCAATCAAATGATTCATATACCCCAATGCTTGGTTGAAGTCCGCCAGTCCGCCTACACTGCCTGCAAAAATAATATATTCTTCACTCATGGATAAATATTCTTATAGAAAACTTATAAATGTATTATTTCGCAGCATTTATTATCTCGACAACATCGCCGTGCTTCAGTTCCTGGTCGCCCGATATCCTTATCTTTTTCTTGACATCCATTGCGTAAAGGAAATGCTTGCCAAAATCGGTGTGAATCGCATAGGCAAAACCTTTTGCTGTCGAGTTTGGCGGCATCAGAAAACAGTCAGGAAGTACATTGCCTTTGCTGTCGGAAAGGTTGTTCATGCCGCCCGGGAAGACTGCGATGTATTTCAGGAAGTCAAAGACTGCTGCATCAAGTGTCTGCTGGACTCCGGTCGATCCGTTCTTTTTTAACAATTCTGATATGAAGTCCAGCGCTTTCTTCTGCTTGTCTGAGAGGATTTCCGGTTTGAGTACTTCAAATTCTGGGTCTCCGGGGATGTATGATATTATCTCATGCTTTGCCGCTTCCCTCAAGGCAAGCTCTGATTCTGATGAGCATGGTATGATCATAGTATCCGGGAAGTCTTTCTTCAGTTTCTCTATGTTTTTCTCCGCACCGGGAATGTCTATCTTGTTAAGTGCTATGAGTATCGGTTTTGTGTTTTTCCTGAGCTGGGTTGAGAGCTTTTTTATATCGTCTTGGGACCACTGTTCCGGGCTGTCTTTAAGTCTTGTCTGCTCTATGGCTTTTACAGCTATTGTCTCTGTGACTTTCATGGCTGACAGCTGCTCGGCTATCTCAATCTCAATGCCTTTTTTAGTCATGCTTGCGCTTCTTGCAAGCTTTCTCCAGTTGCTCCAGAGAATTGATGCATACCAGAGGTCTATCTCGTTTTCCAGGAACCTTACATCTTTTGCAGGGTCATGGTTTCCTGCGCCTATAGGCTCGCCTTTCTCGTTTGTGGAACCTGATGCATCAACGACATGGATTAATACATCTGCCTGGTTGAGGTCACTCAGGAATTGGTTTCCAAGACCTTTGCCTTCATGGGCGCCTGGGACAAGGCCTGCGACATCAACTATCTCTACCGGGACAAATCTTGTGTGGTTGAGGCAGAAGCCGAATCTCGGGTTGCACTGGACGCCGAAGAACTTGTCTGCGCACGGAACCCTTACATATCCTGTGCCGACATTAGGCTTTATTGTCGTGAAAGGGTATGAGGCGATGTCCACTTCTGCAAGAGTCGCTGCCTTAAAGAATGTTGATTTGCCTGCTGAAGGCTTTCCGACAAGACCTATCGTGAAGCTCATATATTATCACAGAAACCTTATCTCTTCTACATCTTTGAAGAATTTCAGGAAGCCTTTCGATGTCATCTCTTCCAAGGGTTTGAGTGTCAAAATGTCAGCTTTGAGCGTGTCAGCAATGGTTTCTGCGATCAAACGGGTGCTTCCCTCGTATGAGTAATAGACTACCAGTGTTTTTCTGATATTTTTCATAGCACATCCCCGTTGTTCTGTGGAGGTGTTGAGAACCTGAATGCTGTGGCGAGATCAGACGAAGCGGAACCCGTAATCGGGAAGAAATTCGTTCCAGGAGTCATGGGGTTCAGGAAATACAAAAAATTCTTAAAAGTAACGCATGGGAAAACGGAACAATCGTAGTTGGTGGAGTTGATGGCTTAACTAAAAGTGAATACTTAGCTTTGTGCAGTCAAGATAACACTGAGGTGCATCCAGAGAATAATGCAGACAATGTTCAAAATGATCACTGGGTAAATTGCTGCATTACCTGGGTTAAAGAAGTAGATGGCACATTAAAACGATGGGTTCAACCTAAGTTGAGTCCTTCGTGGCCAGAGAAGAATATTACACATAGCCGGATGTTCGCTGGTCGTTCATTGTATATATTTTTCGGAAAGTTTGAGAATCAGACAGACTACCGGTTTTTGTCTCTAATATGTTTCGATTGGATAGGCTCAATTGGTTCAAGTGAAGGTATATGGGCGGTATTATCCGAAATTGATGGTCTTTGGAAGAATTCTGGTCGGAAAGATATCCAT
>JAIVYO010000058.1:0-5598 GCA_048635405.1 Campylobacterales bacterium
ATATTGCCAACACACGGCTCATTAACTAAAGCTGGAAAAGTAAGGTCGCAGACTCCAAAGGTCATAGGTACGCCTAAGAAGAGCTCTACACCAAGGAAGAGGAATAGTAACAACTACAAGTCAAGAATCGTAAATGTCCGCATGCGCCTTCAGAACCAACCATGCAGGGACCTATCGGATTTTCTTCAGTGCATAATCTTGCAAATGCAGCGCATTGCTTTGGATGGATCTTTCCTATTATTACATCTGCACAACGGCATTCCTTGTTTTCTTTCGGTTCCGGCAGATTTTTTAGTATATCACTGTATTTCTGTCTTGCATCCTGCAGCTTATATATGTTTTTCAGTCTTAGGCCGCTTAGAGGTATCATGCCAATGCCACGCCAGTCTGTATCGCATTTCTCAAAGACGCTTGCTGTCAGCTGTCTTGCTTCAGGATTGCCTTCAGGTCTTACTGCACGTGTGTATCCGTTCTCAACCTTTATCTTATTGCTTTTTATCTGCTGCAAAAGCATAAGAATCGCTTTTAAGACATCTTCAGGTTTAAAACCGGCTATTACCTGTGGTATATCTATTTTTAGATATCCTTCTATTCCTATTATGGTTGATACATGGCCGGGATTAAGAAAACCGTCTATCTGATTATTCTTATCTGAGGCTATCATCTGCATCGCTTCGGGTATTGTCTTATGGGCACAGATGATATCAAGGCCTTTTTTTACCGCATATGCTGTCATCGGTGTCGTGGTCTCAAAGCCTATGGCGAGGAAGACAAGATTCTTATGCTGTTCTTTAAGCTTGAGAGCATCAGTTGTGGACTCTACTATGAATATATCTGCCCCGTTTTCTCTTGCCTTTTCCAGCGACATATCTGTGCCCGGAACTTTCAGCATGTCACCGTATGTCGCTATCGGTATTCCTTCTATTGCCAGTTTTACAGTTTCATCTATTGTCTTTTGCGGCGTGACGCAGACAGGGCATCCCGGACCGCTTACAAGTGTTATGTTTTCGGGCAGGACTGATCTTATGCCGTATCTTGCTATAGCTTGGGTATGTGTGCCGCAGACTTCCATAAATTTTATCGGTCTTTTTATTGCTTTTGAGATATCAGAAATATTATCTATTATCTGCTTTATGCTCTCTGTCTTAAGCATAGGAGTCTTCCTCCTTAAGGATCTCAATCGCAAAGCCAGCATGGACAAGAACTGTGTCTCCTACTTTAGGTCTGATTATCGGTATCTTTGCCTCTTTTATGACGCCGCCGTAATCTATGACTGCTGTGTCGTCTTTTATCTTTATGACTGTTCCGGGGATAGCGAGGCACATGAGTCTTATTTTGTGTGCAGATTATTAAATGTTGTTTACTGAAAGAAACTACTTAAAATAGGCATTGAGCACATACTGGTGCATCATCCTGTGCGTGTTGAAGAAGGATGCATTGAAAGCTATCGAATGCTTCATTATATCTATCCAGTCATCTTTGTGATTGTAATATTTAGGCATTATCTTCATCTCGAGCTTGTCGTAGATGTCTTTTGCGTCGTCGCATCTGGAATTGTCAGGATTCCTGCTTCCTATAGACCAGCCGGTCACATCCTCCAGGTGGCCTTCTATCCACCAGCCGTCAAGGACGCTTAGGTTAGGGATGGCGTTGTGGCATGCTTTCATGCCTGACGTTCCTGAAGCTTCAAGTGGGCGTAAAGGCGTATTGAGCCAAAGGTCAACTCCTGACACGAGGAGCCCTGCCATATCCATGCCATAGTTCTCAAGATATACTATCTTTATCTTATCTTTCATCTCATTGATCTTTGAGAATATGTTTTGTATGAGATCTTTCCCTGCGCCGTCTTTCGGGTGCGCTTTTCCGGAATAGACAATCTGTATTGGCCCTATGCTTTCTGCTATCTTTGCAAGCCTTTCTATGCTTGACAGCAGAAGGTCTCCTCTTTTGTATGCTGTGCTCCTTCTTGCAAAGCCTATGGTGAAGGCATCAGGACTCATCTCTGTGCCTGTCTTTTCCTTTATATAGGCGAAAAGCTCTTCCTTTGCTTTCAGGTGAGCGTTCCAAATATCATTGTTCGGAATGTTAAGTGCATATCTCAATGAGAAAGAGTCATTCTTCCAGCCGGGGATGTACCTATCGTAAAGGTCTTTGAAATGCCTTGATGTCCATGTAGCAGAGTGCACACCATTTGTTATGGAGTCTATGAGGTATCCGGGAAACATCTGTCTTGAGATTTCGCCGTGTTTTTTTGCTACACCATTTATGTACTGGCTGCACTCAAGCGCAAGATATGTCATGTTAAGCTTTCCTTCATGAGATATAGATTCTATTTCGCCTGACGGGACAAGATTTCCGAGAAATGATTTCACAAGATCAAGAGGAAACTGATCATGGCCTGCGGGAACCGGTGTATGGGTGGTGAAGACGCATTTTGATCTTATGTTGTCATTGTGTTTCAGATAGACTTTTTCTTTTGATGCAGCAATATCTTTTTTCAAAAGCTCAAGAGTAAGAAGGGCTGAATGGCCCTCGTTCATGTGATATTTTCGTATCCCTGTATAGCCGAGCTTTTCGAGGATTCTTATACCGCCTATGCCGAGCACTATTTCCTGGCAGAACCTGTATTTCTGGTCACCGCCATAAAGCCTGTCTGTTATGTGCCTGTCAGGTTCTGAATTTTCTTTAAGGTCTGTGTCAAGAAACAGAATTGGTATTCTGTATCCGCTTATGCCTTCGGTATCATATTGCCATGCTGTGACTGTAACATCCCTGCCTTCTATCCTGACTTTTATCTTCTCTTTAAGTTTTGAGAGATGGTCTTTTGGGTTCCATACGACATCAGTTTCTGTCTGGTTTCCGTCGCTGTCCAGTTTCTGGTCAAAATATCCTTTCCTGTAAAGAAGTGTGACTGCGACTATGGGAACATTCAGGTCTGCTGCACTTTTTATCGTATCGCCTGCAAGAACGCCAAGGCCTCCACTGTATGTAGGTATGCCAGATTCCAGGCCAATTTCCATGCTGAAGTAGGCGATACATCTCTTGTCCTTCCGTACTGTATTTCTTGCAAAACGTTCCATTATCTTAAGATATATTCGGATAGTATAAATGCGTTTCTGTCTTTTGATGGGGATTAAAAAGAATGTATCAATTATATCTTGCGTTTTTTATCAGATTCTCTTTTGAATTAAGCCCGATTATGTCTATTATCGGTACATTATCTGAATACTTAATGTTTATAAGATAATCAAAAGGATTATGATTAAAAGAATTAATGACCTGTACCGTATCTGAAATATCTGTACCCAGCCATTCAATTGTCGGCAGGATCTCATTAAAACCAAAAAAAGGGTGGCTGGTGTTTTCGGTTATGCCGAACCAGCCACTTATTGGATCAGGATATGTCTTTATGTAATTGAGGACAAGGTCCTGAATCTGCTGTTGATTCATTTTGCATAGTTTACTGATGTGCGTCTTTTGGTCATTGATGTGTGTTTATCGACAGATCCTAAAATGTGATCACCACTTACACAAAAGGGTTTACCGCTGTAACCGCCGGCTGTATGTTCTGGGGGCACTAATATTTCAGCATCTGTATATCCTTCGCCATGCATTAATTTATTCCAAAGACGAGTTTTAGCAGCAAGATCTGTAGGTTCTTCATTTTCTCCACAATTTAAATATTTCAATCCAGTACCATCAAAATCAGTAGCAACATTTGGATTATGTCCGCCATATTCTCTCTTTAAAGCTCCTTCAATTGCAAGAGTCCTTTGCCTGACAGCTTCATGACTTAAATTTACATCAGTTTCTCCATATACCATATCAATTTCACCTCAAAAGTATCTACTTCTTGGAAGTAGTTGTAATTATATAGTAGTCAATCCTTTATAAAGGTTTCGTTTTTGCTGATTTTTATATATATCCTGCACAAATTCATGTCATGGACAGCGAAATCAAGAACTATGCTATCATGCTTATTGCTATAAACACAGTCCTGCTTGTGCTTGAGGCCCTGTTTCCTGTCATTGTGGATATGTATGCTCTCTATCCGCCGGAGATTTTCCTTGCGCCATGGACAATTGTGACATCGATGTTTCTCCATTCCGGTTTTGAGCACCTTTTATATAATATGTTCGCGCTCGGGCTTTTCGGCATAGTGCTTGAGAGGATTATCGGGTCTGATAAGTTCCTAATAGGGTATATAGCAAGCGGCATCGTGGCAAGTGTCGCGACAATATTTATGTATCCGCTTAGCCATTCACTGGGCGCGAGCGGTGCCATATACGGGGTGATAGGCATGCTTGCAGTGCTTCGGCCCAGGATGATGATATATTTCGGCGTGCCCCTGCCTATGTTGTTTTATGCGGTTGTTTATGTGTTCTTTGATGTTGTCGGCATATTTACAGGCGTAAATCCGGACAATATAGCTTATGCGGCGCATGTGGCAGGTTTTGCTGCAGGTGCTGTGCTTGGATTTTTGTGGAAGAAAGATTTTGTTGAGGAGAAAGAGATTAGAGAAGAGATATCTCATGAGATTGATGATGAAGAGCTTGACAGGTGGGAAGAGAAGTATATGCGGTGATTGGATTAAAAGGTTTTTTAAAGTTATTTTGTGTTTATTCTGTCTATGTTTCTGATAGATAATTTAGTTAAAAAAAAATTATTGTTAAAACAAGGTAATCTTGTTGACAGACTTAATGATAAGATAGAAAATGATGAAATTAAAATAATATACGAATCTGATTTAAGATATAACGATTCTAAAATAATATGCGAACCTGATTTAAATTATAACGATTCTTTGTTTACTGGTTCTCATTTCATTGTCGATGAAGTTTATTTTGGTGCAAATAAATATGCTTTTAAACAATTCCATAAAACAAATGTGAACAGTTTTTACGTAGATTCTGATGAGATTATCGCAAACTGTGCTCTGGCATTAAATATTGGCCATCATTTATTTCCAGATAATTTTCCAGAACTTAATGCAGTAGTCGTGTCTGAAGAACATGGCTGGAAAGGCCTGCTTGTTGAATTGTTTGAAAGGCCTTCTAAATATCTTCCTTTAAGTGAGGTACCTATAAAACAAAAAACATTGGACAAGATGAGCGTTATAACTCAAAAAATGCATGAAAATGCCATATGGTGCGACATCAAGGAGGAGAATATATATATTGATATAAATGACAGCTCTAATTTTGTTTTGCTTGATCCTATGTATAATCCAAATCCGAAAGCATTTCTAAATGATTGGGCAATAATCAATACATATCAAATGAAATATGTAGACAATACAAGTGTATTGCCTCAAAAAGCTACTTTTAAGCAGATGCTGAATACCTATAGGACAATACTTGATATTTAGATACTTATTAATCTTTCTCAGCAGATATCTCATGAGATTAATGATGACGAGCTTGACAGGCGGGAAGAGAAGTATATGCAGTAATCAGACCCCTGTCCACCTGTTCTCGTCCTGCCTGAAACCGTTCAGGTTGACGAGGTTGCATGACATCTCAAGAAGCGGTGCATTGCCGAAAAGGATTATGCAAGGGTTTGTGTTTATGGTCATGCTGTCTCTTCTGTATACTATCC
>JAIVYO010000059.1:0-5449 GCA_048635405.1 Campylobacterales bacterium
GTGATGTGTGCTGAAAGTGAACTTCCTTAAGATATGGATGTCATTGAGATTTACAGGAGCGAAAATAAATCCGAGTTATTGAAGGCTTATGCTGACTTGTGCAAGAGAAAGGGTTTAGATTTTGAAATTGTGAGACATGACCATGAACAAAGAGTCCAGATTGCAGAGGATTTTTTAAGAGATGCCAGAAAAATAGAATATGTTTCTTCAGTTTCTCTTGTCGGTTCTGTCGCAGACGGCACTGACCATAATCATAGTGATGTAGACATAAAGATTATCAGAACACATTGTCCCGGCGAAGAGAACTGTAAGCTGTCTTGCCTTCTTAAGACTGAAAGATATATAGCTGTCGATGTCTACTGTTATCCTAAGAAATAGGTTTAGAGCTGTTATTACAATCCTAACTCGTCAGAAATATCCTGCATGGCTTCCCTGCTCTCGTGGACAAAGTCGTCGTAAGATATGCCTGCCTTTTCGCATGCTTTTATATTGTCCCTGTTGGAGCCTGCGGCGAATCCTTTTTTCTTGAATGCTTTTTTTATGGTCTTGTCTGTGACATTTGACAGCCTCTTTTCCTTGACCATGGCGCAGGCGATGATAAGGCCTGTCATGGCGTCAGCCGCAAGAAGGCACCAGTCCATCTTCGTTTCTGGCATTACGTCTGTATGCTCAAAATTGTGGCTGAGAATTGACTGGAGTATGTCTTTGTCAATGCCTTTGCCTTCAAGAATCTTTACTGCTTCAGGGCCGTGCTTTTCAGGTGTCTCTTTTGTCTCTTCAAAATCTATGTCATGGAGAAGCCCGCATAATCCCCATTCTTCTTTGTCTTCGCCTGTTTTTTCTGCTACCTTTTTCATTATGGCTTCTGTTGCAAGCATATGATTGATGAGGAATTGGCCTTTGACATTTTCTTTTATCAGGTTGAGTGCTTCGTCTCTTTGCATGGGATGTTCTTGTCTGTGATTATTTAAGTGTCTTTCGGGCAAATTTTATAAATTCCGTTCTGCTATTAATATCATGATAGAAGTTGAGGTTAGGGCAAGGGTTGACAGTCTTGATACGGTCAGAAATGCTTTGGAGGATATGGGGGCTAAGCTTATCAAATCTTCAAGACAGGTGGACAAGGTGTTTGAGCTTGATAAGTTCTTAGATTCTGAGCATAAGGTTCTTGAGGGCGGGATTGTCGCAAGGATAAGGCAGGATGACGGCAAGATAAAGTTGCAGTTTAAGGAGATATCAAGGACTGACGGTGCTGGTATGGAGTTCTCATCTGAGGTGGGCGACATATCTCTGGCTGATGAATTTTTGGAGAAGCTTGATTTCAAGGAATGTTTTACAGTATGTAAAAAAAGAGAAAAATATTCTTTTGACGGCTTTGTGATATGCCTTGATGATGTTGAACTGCTTGGGACGTTCATTGAGATAGAGAAGATGGTGGACTCTTCAGATATGAAGGAGAAGGCCAAAGAGGACTGCATTAGATTGCTTGAGAAGATAGCACCTTTTTCTGTGTCTGAAGAGAGAAAATACGGCGATCTGATGCAGGATATCATCAATGGGGAGAAGAATTAGGTCTTTACTTTCCAAAATTAGGATTATTGCAATATAAATTTTTAAGATTGCTTATCTTTTTTAAAAATGAGGTTATATTCATAATTTCTGTTTCATCTTCTAAACCTTCGAAACTAATTAGGTAGTTATCATTTGTTACAGCTGGTATCAACATCCTTATAATATTCTCTCCTAATTCAAAAAATCTTTCGTCAATAGATCCATAGATGCCATCGTAATAGCTTAGGTATCCTAATATTTCAAAATCATCAAGTTTTGTATCTTGCACTTCATCATATTCTATTTTTTCTCCATATATTGGAAACAATCTGAAAGATATCTGACCTATATTATTCTTATTTTCATTATTTTCGAATAGAAAATCAATGCTTTTTATAGTATCATAAACTACATCTCTTTCAAAAAACTTTTCTATATGTTCAGGTCTTGCGTTATCAAGTTTTAGTTCAGTATTCCATGAGTTCAGCATCACATCAATATCATTTTTTTCTAATGTTGTCGTAATAGTGGGTGCGGATGATAATTCTTTGTAAATCATTTTTCTGATTAAAATTGGATCTATAGGAAATTTGGTTTTTTCACAGTATATTGTAAGATTGAGAGATCTATTACTCATATTATCACTTATGTATAGATGGATCTGTAATTTTTATAAATATATTGTTACTTTTCGATTATAATTTTTACTTTTTTTTAAAGAAATTCCTTACTTTCCAATCCTTCCAAGAGCTTTCCTGAATGCGGGAGGCACAAGCACATTGACTACCAGCACCATCAGGATAAGGCTTGAGACTATCATGTCTGCGTGAGGCACAGCCTGCGGAGACTCCATCGCTATGTTCTTTATTATGTGGATCATGACAAGGGTCACGCTTCCGCGGGCGATGATTCCTATACCTATTGCATTGCCTTCTTTTATATTATGCATGCCTGCCGCTACAGCTCCTATAACGCCGCCTATGTATTTGCTCAGGATTGCTACAGCAAGAAGAGCTATTGTGAAATAAGGATTGATAAGGATGCCTGAAAGTGAGATTGATGCACCTATCAAGACGAAAAATATAGGTGTCATGAAACCTTCTGCGAATGACCTTATATCTTCTTCAAGGACTTTTTTAATCTTCTTCTTTTTCATGTAATGGTTAAGAGAAAGACCTGCGATGAATGCACCGATCAGGGCATGCAGCCCGAAATATTCTGCCACACCTGCAAAACTTATGATAAGGATTATGGATATTGCGAAAGTGGATTCAATGCTTTTCATCTTTGTCGCATGTTTCATTATTACGGGGAATATATAATACCCAAAAATTATTGACATGAGGAAGAAAAGAGCAAGCCTCATGAAATGGAGGTCAAATGCTCCAAGCGATTCAATCACAGATGTATATCCTAAAGCGCTGATGAGCGCTGCCATGGTGAACAGGCTTATTATCTCGTTCAGCACGCCTGCTGTTATGAGCGTCTCGCCTATCTTCTTTCTCATGCATCCTACCTGTTCAAGCATTTCCACTGATATTATGGATGCTGTGATTGATATGGCCACTCCTATCATTGCGGCCTCAAAGATGTTCATGCCGAAAAGAAGCCCTAAGGCAATGCCTGTCCCTACCGGCACCAATGAGCCGAAGATGGCGACCATTGAAGCTGTGCCTGTTATTGTCTTTAAGTCTTTGAGGTTGACTTCAAGGCCTGCAAGCACCATGAGGAACATTACACCCAGAAGGCCGAAGAACTCAAGAATGCTGCTGCTCATCAGGACATTCAGAAATGCAGGGCCGAGAAGCACTCCTGCAAGAATATTGCCTACCATTGTCGGCTGGTTCAGCCTTGCCGCAATCTCTTCAAATATCCTTGAGACTATCAGTATCAATGCGAGCAGGAAGAGGATGTTGTACTGCATATGTATTATATTGCCCATGGCTGGGATATATAGTTTTTTGTGTTTTCATAACAATCCCAAATATTTAATATTCTTTCTGTTCAATTCTTTTCATGGTCGACTATGATTCGCAGACACCGATGATGAGGCAGCTGCTTGATATCAAGAAGAAGCATCCGGATTCCATCCTTATGACCAGGATGGGCGATTTCTATGAGATGTTCTTTGATGATGCCAAGACTGCGGCAAGGGAGCTTGACATTACGCTTACATCGCGGGGAGGGAAGCACAGGCAGGTGCCTCTGGCAGGTATACCATACCACGCGATTGACGCGTACATAGCGAAGCTTGTCAAGAAAGGGTACAAGGTCACAATATGTGAGCAGATGGAGGATCCGAAGAAGGCTGTCGGGCTTGTCAAGAGGGCAGTGGTCAGGACAATAACTCCCGGCTCTGTCGTTGAGGCAAATATGCTTGATTCCAAGTCCAATAATTATATCATATCTATATTCAGGGAGGAGGACTCTTTTGGCATAAGCCTGGCTGATGTATCTACCGGAAGTTTTCTGACCACATCGTTTAAAGGCAGAGGAAAGTTTTTTGCTGAGATGTCAAGGTTCTCGCCCAAGGAATGCGTGATGCCGAAGACTCTTCAGCTTGACAAGGTTTTTGTTGATGAGATAAAGAAGCAGGGCATATATGTGAATTATCTTGATGATGACCTGTTCAGGGCTGATGAGGCAAGAGATGCACTTGAGAAGCATTTCAGGACGAAATATCTTGAGGGCTTCGGCATAAAAGACATGCCTCTTTCAATAAGGTCTTCCGGGGCGCTTGTCAGATACCTGTCTGATACGCAGATGAAGGAGCTGTCGCACCTGAACCGCATCCATACATATTCCACTGATGACTATATGATTCTTGACAGGCAGACGCAGAGGAATCTTGAGATATGTGCCAATATCTCTGACGGGTCTGAGAAAGGGACGCTGTTTGAGCTTTTTGACCATGCCAAGACGCCTATGGGTGCAAGGACTGTAAAGCGCTGGCTTTTGCATCCGCTTCTTGATGCCGGGAAGATTTCAGGAAGGCATGACGCTGTCGCCGAGCTTTCAGCAAATGTCATACTGCGCAAGGACTTAAGAGACCATCTTGACAATGTATATGACATTGAGAGGATACTTTCCAGGATTGTCTGTGGCAGCGCGAACGCCCGCGACCTTATAGCTATGAAGATGTCTATGCTTGAGATTCCTCACATAAAAAAGCTTCTTTCCGGTACCAGTTCATCCATGCTTTCAGATATATCACGGATTGACAGCCTTGCTGATGCGGCAGTATGCATCCAGGAGTCGATAGCTGATGAGCCGCCTGCTACGATGAGGGATGGCGGCGTCATAAAAGATGGGCATAATTTGGAGCTTGATGATCTTAGGTCTGTCACGCGCGACGGCAAATCTTGGATAGCGAAAATTGAGGATGAAGAGAGGAGGCGCACCGGAGTAAATTCTCTCAGGGTCAGGTTCAATAAGGTGTTCGGGTATTATATAGAGGTCACAAAGGCTAATCTGGGCCGTGTGCCTTCTGATTACATAAGGAAGCAGACGACTGTGAACGGTGAGAGGTTCATCACGGCAGGCCTCAAAGAGAAAGAGTCTATGATACTTGGGGCCGAGGAGAAGATAAAGGCGCTTGAGCTAAGCCTTTTCGTTGAAGTGCTTACAAAGCTTATGGAGTCTCTTGACAAGATGAAAGATGCAGCTCTCAAGATAGGTGTCCTTGATACGCTTTCGTGTTTTTCTGATGTCGCTGCGCAGAATAATTACGTCAAGCCTGTTGTCAGTGATTCTGATAAGATAAAGATTTCTGACGGCAGGCACCCGACAGTTGAGCTTATGCAGGGTTCTGTGCGGTTTGTTCCCAACAGCACATATCTTGACTGCTCCTGTGACATGATGGCTGTCATAACAGGGCCTAACATGGCGGGGAAATCTA
>JAIVYO010000060.1:0-5506 GCA_048635405.1 Campylobacterales bacterium
TTCTATCCACAGGTATTGAAAAATAATATAGAAAGTAACCTTGTATATCTATACGGTCTTGGTGAGGAAAGAAAAATATGCAGGACGAAAGATGCATACTCGTTTTTTGAACTGAGTGAAGACCATTACATTATTGCGCAACTTGCACTGCAAGGCTCTCCAAAAGATATTGACGACATATTTGAAGATATATGTGAATATGATTGCATTATTGAAAGAGATTCTTTTGACAGCATCATATCAGATATGATAGAAAAAAATACAATAACTGTCAAAAGAAGATCAGGGGCAGAAATAGCAGAACTTACAAAGAAAGGACTGCTGAGCTATAATCTTGGAAAGATACCACCATACAGAATAGGCATTGACCTTCAGACAAGCATTCTTCAGGAACTATATCTGGAGGGCCAAAAAGATATAGATAAGATGACAATCATATACCAGACAACAGAGCCACAGGATAATATAATGAATGCAATAGGCATATTAGAGAATATGGGACTTGTGTCCTCAAAAAATACTGTCAAAATCACTCCACTTGGAAGAACAGCATATGAAAATGTTATAAAAAGAGCGATAGATGACACAAGAGAAGAGTATAAAGATACTTCTGAAATGCTCACGGGCACAGCAATACGATTTAATATAATATAAGCAAGAATTCTGCTTCTCAATCGCCAGATATTTATAATTTTATCCGGAAATTATATCTTATGGGCGTCAAGATATCAAAATCGCTTCCGAAAAAAGAGATAAGGATGGAAGACCTTTCCGGCAGGATACTTGCAGTTGACGGGTTCAACATCCTGTACCAGTTCCTGACAACTATCAAGGACAGGGAAACAGGCGAGCCGTTCAGGAACAGCAAGGGCAATGTGACATCGCATCTTTCAGGACTTTTCTATCGCAGCGTAAATCTCCTGCATCCAGGGATAAAGCTTGTATATGTCTTTGACGGCGAAAGGCCGGAGCTCAAGACAGAGACTGTCAACAACAGGGCTGAGATAAAGAAGGCGGCAAAGGTAAAGCTTGAAGAGGCTCTTGCGGCAGGAGACAGGGAAGCGATACTGAGGCATTCAGGAGCCACGATGAGGCTTACAGACAGCATGCTTTCCGAGGCCAAGAAGCTTCTTGATACAATGGGCATCCCGTGGGTGCAGGCACCGTCTGAAGGTGAGGCTCAGGCGGCGCACATGGCTGCCAAAGGAGATGCGTATGCGGTGATGAGCCAGGATATAGACACTATTCTTTTCGGTACGCCGCGGCTTGTGCAGAACCTGTCTGTGACGGGAAGGCGGAAGATGCCTGGCAGAAATATGTGGATTGATGTGTCTCCGCAGATGATAGAGCTTGAGAAGGTGCTGTCTGAGCTTGATGTGACGCGGGAGCAGCTGATTATCATGGGGATGCTTATAGGCACGGATTACAATCCTGACGGGATAAAAGGGCTTGGGCCTGCAAAGGCTTTGAAGATCGTGAAAGAGGAGAAGACGCTTGAGAAAGTTCTTTTGAAGGTCGACTGGAAATTTGACTGCGACCCTTACAAGGTGTTTGACCTTTTCATAAATCCTGATGTGACTGATGACTATAAGATTGAGTTTACGGAGCCGGATACTGAGAAGATACGGACTTTGCTTGTTGATGTGCATGAATTTTCTGAAGACAGGATAACAAACAGCTTGAAGAAGCTTGATGATGTGAAGAAAAGGAGACAGCAGAAGAGCTTGTTTTCCTGGGGATGAAGCTGTTATTTCAGTTTGAAATGCCTGTTTGATGACAGAAAAGCTTATATGATGGCAGTTACTTAAGCTAATATATAGACATCAATCTTTTTGTGATTCTATGAGTGGATTTAGGAACCATTACGATTTATATAATGGGATAATGGAACAGACTGGCAGGAAAGGTATGTTCATAGGTCTTGTCTCCAAGCTATGCGGATATCTTGAGCCGGATCAGATATTTAATCTATATGAGACTTCAAGAAAGAATCTGGGGAATAACATAAGTTTCCTAACTAATTATCATATATCTCCTGAAGGCATAATCATTGAGAATGAGTCAGACATACCGATTGATGACATGCCGTTAAGAACAGTCTATGAGAGTTACATATTCTCAGCCATAGTTCTCAATGTAACAAAGCTTGTGATGAACAAAAAGCTTGCGGGATATGAAGATGCTCTTATAGAAGCTTTAGGACAGGATGATGCAATAAAGAACTATATCATAAATACAGGACCTCTATTCATCAAAAGAACAATGTTGAAAAAGATTGATGCGCTCAGGGCTGATGAGAACGCAAACAGAAGTGAGAGAGAATATCTTGAAGGAGTCTATGCAGAAGAGCTTAAACTTCTATCTGATTCATACACAGAAGTAGATTCCTCGATTTTCCATACAGGAATTCCACAAAAAACAGATGCTGAGGGGATGCTTGCAGAACATTACAGTTCTGATGAAACAGCAATTAACACTGAAAAGATACTTGATACCAAAAACGCATTTCTTGATTATCTAAAGCGAAATGCTAAAGAGCATAACAATTATCATAAAATCTTATACTTTGCAGAGCAGACAGGAAATGTTCTTAATTTTCAGGAGGATCAGGAGACGAGGCAGAATGGAGACTGGAATCGGACAAAGGCTGTCCTTGATTTTGTCTGCCCGATGGAAAGCTATACAACAACAGATGGATTTTTCAGCAATCGTTATGTCGGGATGTATATAACGCCGACACCAATAGGCAGAGGTAAATTGTATGTCCATGCACTCAGGGAAAGTAAGGAGATGCAACTTATGGCAAGATATCTTATTGATAACCTCAAGCATGGCGGGATAAAAACCAGCAAAGAAGATAATGTTATGGATCCTGTGTGCGCAATCATGCCGAACAAATGCGCAAGAATGATAAAGAGGACTGCTGCAAAAGTATCAACATAAAAATATAATCATACCATCGGCACAAACTTGCAGAGACCGCAATTCTCTTTCTCAACCCATTTTCCTTTCTTTGTGCCTTTGATAAGCTCCTGCATGATTACTGAACCTATCGGAATTACGATAAGTCCTCCGTCTGCAAGCTGCTCCTCGAGGTCTTTTGGTATCTCTTTTGCTGCGCAGGTGACTATGATCTTATCATATGGTGCCTGTTTCCTGTATCCTTCCTTGCCGTCACCTTTGATGCATTCCACATTGAAGAACTCTTCAAGGTTCTTTTTTGCCTGTTCGTGAAGATCTTTGACATATTCTATTGTGGTGATGGAACCTTCGGGCCCTGTCAGCTCTGCCATCAATGCTGTGTTCCAACCGGAGCCGGTTCCTATCTCCAGGATATTTTCGCCTTCCTTTATATCAAGAAGCTCAAGCATTATGGCGACCATGTGCGGGGCTGACATAGTCTGGCCGTATCCTATAGGTATGGGCTCGTCTGATGTTGTGAATTTCTTCAGCTCTTCAGGCACGAATTCCCATCTTGAAACTTTGAAGAATGTGGATATTATGTTATCTGATTTTAGATGACCCTCTTTTATCAGGCCTGCTATCAGGATTGAATATGCTTCCTTTAGGTCCATATAATGAATATTGCAGGGCAATTATTTAAAAGTTGTTTTTATTGAAGGATTATATGGTTTTGGTCTGAAAATGTATCTGTAGCCTGAAAATGAAAAATCATCCACCTAAATTATGCAAATCTTGTAAAGGAAAGACTAAAAGATAAATAATATAAGTCTAATATAAGACTATGGAACCCTGGCTTATATTTTCTGTGCTGTGCTACCTGTCTTTTGCTATATCCACATCAATAGACAAACATTTCATGAACGAGAGGTATGAACCTGTAAGCGTCAATACATTCAAGATGTTCTTTAACGGAGTGATATTGCTTGTGATGGGTCTCCTGTTTTTTGAGCTCAATATCACTTCAGGCCTTATTCTGTGGTCTTTCATCCTGGGCGGACTCTATGCTGTCTCCGGGATACTATACTTCAGGGCACTGGAGCTGAAGGATGTCGAGACAGTCGTACCGTACTACCAGGCCGCATCAATACTTCTGATCTTTGCAAGCTCAATGATCATATTCAATGAGGCAGCCAACACATTCAATTATGCAGGTGTCATCCTGATGCTTGCAGGAGTGTATCTTGTACTGTCAAAGGACGGCATAAGATTTCCTAAGATAGACAAGGCTATATATCTTATACTCGCTCTTGTCGTCTTACATACAGTATATTCCTTACTTGTGAAAAGAGTGCTTTTTGGTATTGAGCCGATAAACATCGCGATAATGATGTATTTTTCCAGCGCTCTGATCCTGTCTGTCTATATGCTGCTGCAAAAGAAGGGGAAAGGAAAGTTCAGCATGAAAAGCTCAAAGATCATAACTGCCTCTTTTTTCGGTGCTATGGGCACTTTCCTGCTCTATTCCGCGCTTGCTGTTGGCGATGCATCAAAAGTTTTCTCTATTGCAGGGCTTCAGTCTGCCTTTATCTTCATAATTGCTTCCCTGTTCCTGAAGGAAAGATTCAGATGGCACAGGCTGGGCGGTACAATGATAATAGTTGCCGGTGTTTTTCTGATATCTCTTTAGGCTTAATTTTGAATTGATTTAGGTGATTATAAAACATCATGGCTATAGTTCAGTACTATGATGCCGAAAAAGTTGTAAATTGCCAGGCTATTCACAAGCTATTTATTTCTCAATAAATTGCGCGGGCTTTGATTTACTATAGGAGCAGGTCTTGTCGGAATTTTATCTCTTATCGGCTTATCTGTGATTGCTGCCATGATGAGCAAATATTCTATGGTGTCTTTTACACCTACATGCCTTATATTCTTGTCTTTACAGTAGTTATGCGCATCACTATCTTCTTCAACGAAAGATATTGAGTTGAGTTCATGGCATACGTTGCCTCTTTTATTTGCCATCATTGTGATTATGATATTTTCTTCTTTCGGAAATGCGGCTTTTCCAATACAGTTCGCTGCACATTCTTTTGTCAGGCAGATATCATTTACGAAAAAGTCCGCACAGAAGTCGTCGTTTGTAATACCGTGCCAGCCATTTGGTATGGTATTTTTAGCAAATGTATCAACCATAAAATCATCCACTCCATTTAAACCTGCCATCATAATCTTATATTTGTTTGCTCTCGCACCCATTCCTAATGTATTTTTTAAATTTGTGCTAAATTAGTCTGAATTGCTATGACGACTTGCAACAAGTAGCTAAAGAATGCGTATATGGTGGTTTTAATAAAAACAGGTAAGTATTTTAAAGAGTAAGATGGGGTAAAAGTATGAACTTAACGAAAAGATTACTACTTGCTGCTCTGTTACTAGGTCTAGTTGTTACAATTATTGCCTGTAATAAACAGAACGGCGGTCAAGAGCTTGATCTAAGTGATACGGTAAATGATGAAGAGCTAGCCAGGACTTCACAAAGGTATGCGGAAGATGTATTTCTTTTTGGATATGATCTACGTTCTAGCCCACAGGAAGATGC
>JAIVYO010000061.1:0-5417 GCA_048635405.1 Campylobacterales bacterium
TTCCGATCTGCTTCATGGCGAGGAACGCAAGTCAAAGACTCATTTTGAGACGTTGCAGCGTAACATTATCTCTATGCAGGACAGGCTTCTGCACAAGCAGGAGACTGCTGACAAGGAACTTAATGACAGCCTTAAAGAGCAGGGCAAGAGACTGGGCCTTGATATTGATGCTGTGTCTTCACAGTTTCCATCGCTCAGGAAAGAGCTGTCTGCTCATTCTTCAGGATTGAAGTCTATCATCTCTAAGGAACAGATTGATTTCAAGGCGCTCAACAGTGATCTTAACGGTGTCCTTGGTCTTTTGAACCAGACGACGTCTGAGTTTCATGGTGAAGAACGCAAGTCAAAGACCCATTTTGAATTGTTGAAAAACAACATAAAATCCATGCAGATATCTATCCTTAAGAGACAAAAAGAGGGAGATACGCATATCGCTTCATTATTAAGGAACAAGACCTCTGAGATTGATAGTAAAATAAATGATATTGTCTTGCAGACACGCAAACTCAAAAACAATCTAAAGTCTGACGATTCAAAGATTGAGTCTATGATAAAGGATATTGGAGATGAAAATGCAGATATATCTTTATTATTCTCAAGGCTGGGGGATATGGACTCTTATTTTCACAGTATGGCTGATGTTTCAAAGAAAAAAATAGAAGAGCTTAAAATACTTATCAGCAAGACAAAGAAAGAAGTGATAGAAGACAGTCTTGAAAATACAGGCAATCTTGAGAAGAGGCTTGGCCGAAATATAGCTTCTGTCATGAAGTCATTTGATGGGCTTTCAGGATCTGTCATAAAGCTCAAATCCAAGACATTACTTGATGCAAAAGCGCTCAAGAAGCTTTCAGGAAAGGAAGATATAGACATAAAGAAGATATTTGAAAAGATCAATAAGATAAACACAGAGCTTTCATCGCAGGAATCGACAACTTTGAAAGACATAGATGGGCTGAGGTCAAATATAGGCTCTATGAAATCTTATTTTGACAGTGCGCTCAAGGCCAATATATCTGACATAAGAAAAAATCTTGGTGCTGTCTCCAAGAAGATACCTGCATTGAGAAACAAGTTTTCAGTGCATGAAAAACAGCTTAAGAAGATTGCGGATTCAAAGGCTGTTGATATGAAAAATGTTTATGAGAGGATAGATCTTCTCAATTCTGATATATCTAATATTGGCAAAGATTTCATGAAGCGCAATAAGATTTCTGAAACTAGCCTTTCAATGCTTAAATCGTCTATATCTGACTTAAGGAAATCCATGAGGCACAGAAACATTGATAAAATAACAACTTATGAGAACCTGTTCAAGAAAAATATAGATTCAGTACGCTCTGAGATAAAAGCGATAGAGGTCACATTCCCTGAACTGAGCGAAAGGCTGGCAAAGTATGAGCGAAAGCTTTCAGATATGTCCAAAAATGAAAATGTCTCCAGAGATAGTCTTGTTGAGCAGATACGTAACATAAATGATTATATTGACAGTTTTATTGACAAGAAGACAGCTAAGAATGAAATAAAAAATGTGCGTGAAAAGATAAAGGATGTCCGTTCTGCAATATCAAGCTCGATTGACAGTGATATGGTTTCGGTCAAAGACGAGATAGGCTCTATATGTGAATCTATAGGGGATCTTGATCACAGATTGTCTGAGCAGGACAGCAATATCGGAAAGATAGGCGGTGATGTCGGTTCAAGGGTAGACAGCATTGCGAAGAAATCTGATGAGCTTTCTGAAGGACTGTATTCCAGGATAAATGAGATTGAGTCGTCATTGGGCGGCTTGAAAGGAGAAGAGAGCGTTTCTGACGATTCGCTTCTGAACAGGATAGATGTCCTTGAAGAAAGGCTTAATAATATAGAAGGGAACGAGGTCGTCAAGCTCTTCTCTGATGTTCCATCCGGAAATGAGTTCTATTTCCTGTCTTATGACTATGCGCCCACAGGTCTTGTGGCAAGGAATGTTGTCGAGTTTGTACATATCTTCAAGACGATGGATCCCAACATAATAGCTTTCCATATGAGGGAAGGTTCCAATGACTTTGCCAACTGGTTTTTAGATGTTGTCGGAGATGCGGAGACTGCTGAGATGATCAGGCATATTGCGGTTGATTATTCTGACATTGAGACTGCAAGAAATCAGTTGCTTGAAATATTGTATGTGGTTGTGCCATTCTCTATAAATTAGGGTTTTTTAGCTATTTGTATCAAGTATCTTTTTTGCTATGTTATTGTCAGTTATATATTTCAGTATATATTGTTCTATTTTATTTGAGGTATCTTCAAATAATTCTCTGAAAATAGGATATTCATAAAGGTTATTATTTTTATCATCTGGTCTCATATATCCGAATTTTGTTGTAATCTCTCTCCCTCTCTGTATTATCGCAAGACCGCATCTGTTATCTTTTATGTTTTCATAATCTGTGTCTATGTATCCTTCTATAAGATATATGTATCCATATTCTTTGTTTTCAGTCGGTATTATATATGGTGAATATATCTTGAATCCTGTCTTGTGCTCGTTTTCTTTCAGGTGCCTTTGCAGGTCTTCTGCAAGCTGTTCTATTGTATATGTTTCTTTCCGCATGAGTTTTTTATAAGTCTGATTAATTTTATAAACCTGTCTGTATATGTCTCATATATGGGATCTGATGGAAACCTGTCCTCTGAGGTCTACAGCCTGCTAAAGGAGATACCTTGTGGCAAAGTCACGACATATTCTGAGATAGCAAAGGCTTTAGGGGATAAGAATCTTGCACTGGCTGTGGGCAATGCGCTGAACCGCAATCCTGATCCTGTCTCTGTTCCCTGCTATAGGGTGGTCTGCTCTGACGGTTCTGTCGGCGGGTATAAGCTTGGTATTGATAAGAAAGTTGAACTGCTTGAAGGCGAGGGAGTGAAGATAAAAGAAGACAAGGTAGATGGTCTTGAAGCGTATCTTTTCCGCTTCAAAGGACGATGATGTCTTTTGCTATGTCGTAGCTTAGCGATATTGTCGGTTCAAAATGGCTTTCAAGAGCGCTTATGTGCGCTGTGTTCACATCTTTCTCTTTTTTTGCCAGCCCATTCTGCATCCGGAATATGATATCCATTGTATTTCTTGATCTTCTGTCTGTGTATATTGATATTGCAGCATCTGTCTTTTTGTTGAAGAGCGCATCTCTTATAGGCTTTATGTATCTTATCCAGGCATTGAGGAAAGCTGCGGTCTCATTGCAGATCCTCCTGTCTTTCCTGAAAAGGATGTATCCGTATTCTTTCATCCTTGGTGTCTGTTTCTCGTTCATGTAATAGCTTATGCCTACAAGCATGTTGCCTATCTTTTCAAGGTTCTTTATTATCCTTGATGTTATCATGAGCTCGTGTGTGCTTTTTCCTATTTTTTTCATGTATGATGAGTCTCTGAGGGCGAGATTCAGGCAGCGGAAGACCAGGTTTGCTGTCCTGTCGACGGCGCAGTCCATATCTCTTATCTTGTCTCCTGTCTCGATATCTTTTGATATGTCTTCTGTTATCTCGGTTGCCATGCCTATCAGGTGGTTGAATATGCTGCTTGTGAATCTGTCCATGTCTATATCTTCAAGATGGATGAAATCCTTGAAGACAATCCTGTTTCCTGACTGCTCTATGACTTCCAGGCCTGTAAGATTTCTCTGCACTTCGCTTATGACTTTGAACTGCTCTCTGTCAGGGTGTCCTGTGATAATTATATTCCTGAAGCCCTGTATGTATGCTCTGTATATTTTTGCATATATATTGTCCATAGGTTCTTCCTTTTCTATGTGTATTATCTCTTCGCTTTCTTGCTCTTTGTTTTTTCCTGCTGTGATGCCAAGCATGCCGCTGTCCATCTCTTCAAGCTCTATCTCTTTTGAGCTGTCAAGGCCGAACCTGTCTATCCAGCCTTTCGGCAGTGAGATTGCGTAAGAATTGCCGAGCTTTATTATATTTCGCTTCATATTGACCACATTTTGTATATATTTTATGATATAGTATATATTTTATATAGCTAATATATATTCCTTTCTCTTTTCTCATTATGTTTGGGTATGATTGCACCCTTTTTGAAAAAGATGTGATATCATGGAAAAATATGTGATAACTGGTCCCCCTTCTTCAGGGAAAACTACTCTGGTGGGTCTTATCTCTCAGCTTGGTTATGAAGTGATACCTGAGGCTGCTGAGCAGATAATAGATGGGCAGCTTAAGCAGGGCGGTGATATGGTTCCATGGAATGAGGCCAGGAGGCAGGAATTTCAGGTGGAGCTTATCAGGCGGCAGATTGAGGCTGAAAGAGCTATCAAAGGTGATGGGCTGTATTTTCTTGACCGTGCCATACCGGACAATATCGCTTATAATCTTTATGATGGCAATAGGCCATCAGACTATCTTTTAGAATCAAGCAGGAATGGTGGTTATGACTGCGTATTCTTTTTGGAGCGGCTGCCTTTCTATGAGCAGACTAAATTTAGGAAGGAGACCTCTCAGGAGGCGAAGAGACTGTCTTTTCTTCTTTCTGATGTCTATGGCTCTTTAGGATATGAAGTGGTCAATATCGCCCCTATGGGCTCTGCTGAGAGTCGGGCTGAATTTATAATGGACATTATTAAAGATAGATGAGGGGTTTTTGGATGGCTATTGAGAAGGAAGGTAAAGTGTTTAATCCGGAGTTTTCAAAAGAGTATGTTTTTGAGACTTTTGGTGGGGATATATCTTCTGCACAATGTTACCGGATAGTTGACACATATCTTGAGCCTTCCGGCTATATGTATCTTAAAAGCGGGAGACAGGTACGTATCCGTGATATTGATGGAGACTTATATCTGACTGTCAAGGAGCCATGTATTTTTGGCAGCCCTTACAAGGAAAAGGAAGAGCTTGAGGCTCTTATAACTGAAGATGTGAAAGATGCGCTTCTCCTGATGAACAGGGCTGTTCTTAAGATTGAAAAGAACAGGCATGTGCTGGATCATGACGGCATTGAGCTTGTCTATGATACTGTTTTTAGGTTTTACAGACCTGATTGCAATATAAAACATTTTTTTAAGCAGAATATGTTAAGTGCGATGCAGATGACAAATATATTTGAGGCTGAAGGTGATGATGAAGATAAAATTGCTCATGTTCTTGGTGTTCTTGGTATTTCTGGGGGTGACCTGACGACTGTTTCTAATTATGAGTATTTTATGAGACTGTTTGATGGCGGGAAGCCTTTGGCATCAAAATCTTTATAAAGCTTATAAATTAACATATAATTGTCTGCTTAGGCAGGTCAGTCCTTTTCAGGCGACTTCAATGTCGTAGACTTGTGCTTTTTTGTCAGGTCCGGGCTGGAAGAGGGAGAATGGCTTACTGCGATGTCATCTTTGATGATATTGTGGAGGAAAGTCCGCCCCCCATAAAATGGA
>JAIVYO010000062.1:0-5343 GCA_048635405.1 Campylobacterales bacterium
AAAGGCAGTTCATGTGCTGAAAGAGAAAAATATAAGGCTCGTGATAATTGACGGAAATAATCCTGAAGAGATTATCAAAGCTATAGAAGGAGGACATGGCGGAAGCCTGATACATTCAGGCCTATGATTCCATAATAAAAAACAAGGGAGTCATCCAAGATAGCTCAAGTCCTTGATCTTCTCAGTCTCTTCAATCTTTATCTTTTCTACAGATTTAAGGAAATTATCATGTTTTACCATCACACCGTTCTTCCTTATGGCGAAGTATCCGGCTTCTACACACACAGCGCGTATCTCTGCGCCGGACATGCCTTTCATCTTCTTTGCAATCTTTTCAATGTTGACATCTTTTGAAAGTGTCATCTTCTTGGTGTGTATCTTCAGTATTTCTACAATGCCTTTATAATCCGGAGCCGGTACAAGGACAAGGCGGTCAAACCTTCCAGGCCTTGTTATCGCAGGGTCTATGATGTCTATCCTGTTTGTAGCTGCTATTATTTTTATGTCGCCTAATGGGGAGAAGCCGTCCATCTCTGCCAGAAGCTGCATGAAAGTCCTCTGGACCTCTCTCTCGCCTGAAGTTCCGACATCAATCCTTGTCGCCGCGATAGAGTCTATCTCGTCTATGAATATTATTGCCGGTGATTTCTCTTTTGCCATCTCGAATATGGATTTGACAAGCTTTGCGCCCTGGCCTATGAATTTCTGGACAAGCTCTGAGCCGACTATCTCTATGAATGTGGCGTTCGTGCTTGTGGCTGCGGCTTTTGCAAGAAGAGTCTTTCCTGTCCCAGGAGGCCCGTACAGGAGCACGCCTTTGGGTGGCTCTATACCTACCTTCTTGAACAGCTCAGGTTTTTTAAGAGGAAGCTCTATGACTTCTTTCATCTCGTCTATCTCTGTCTTGAGGCCGCCGATCTGGTTCCATCTGATGTTGGGCTTTTCCACTATGACATACTTGTTGACATCAAAATGCTTTTTCCTGCCTATCTTATTGACGACTGTAAGCGATTTCTGCTCGACCAGGACCTCGTCTGCGACCTTTAGCATGCCGTCAAGAGACCTGTCCACATTGACATAGAATTCGTTGCCATTCTTGAGGCGCACAAGCGCTTTTCCGTCAGGGAAAATGTCAAGGATTTCTGCTACAAGAAGCGGCGGAAGCTTGTACCTCACAAGCTCTGCCTTGAGCTCCGCCATGGCGGCTTTGAGTATCTCGTTCTCTTCCCTGTGACTGTGCTCTTCTTCCTCGTGCACATATGTCGGCGATTCTACAACTATGTCATCTGATCCCATAGATATTTCCTCTTGTTTGCGCTGTACAGATATATTGAGAAAACAGGTTTAAAAAGATTTGGTCTGGCCTGGCTTAAGATATGCCAGGATTATATTCCTATGAGGGTTCTTATATTCTGTATCTTATCAACGCCAAGACCTATAATTGGCCTTAGAATTGGGAGATCAACCTTTTTCTCAAGGTCTGTCATATTTTTTAAAGTTTCACCTGAGACTAAAGCTTTTACGCTTTGATTCTCTACTGCTTCTTTGAGAGCAGGCAACCAGTCTTTTTTGTATTCTATTATCTCAAGGTCTGTTGTGAAAATATTGAGCTTTTCTGCAAGGGGCCTGTCTTTTGCAATAGCTATTATACTGCATCCCCGTTTCATTATCAGGTAGGCAGATATCAGGTCGTCTTCGTTGCCTATAAGGGCTGCCACTGTGCCTTCAACGCCTACAGGGAGGCCGCCTGCACAGGGATATGTGTCTGTGAATATGTATGCAACATCGTTTCTCACTTCTGCGTTCAGGCTCACTTCGGGCCTTGTGAGGTTTACAGGGTTGTCGTATCTTGAGCCTACTGCGTAGCCCCACCGCGACTCCATCTCCTTGCTCGTTATGTCGTGGGTGCCTACTCTTTTGACTTTTACGGCAAAGGATTTTTTGTTGTTCTTGAGCTTCTTCTCGGCAAGGTTTATGAGCTCTTTCTCTATGATGTCATAGTCTGCCGGCACTTTGAGAACTGGCGATATTGAAACGAGACCGAATACTCTTATCAGGATTTCTATTGTTTTTTTCGGGTTGTCTGTCTCTACGAATGCGCGGTTTCTCTGCTTCAGTATTTTGAAGTCTATGTCTTCTCTTGCAAGCATCCTGTGCATGTTGGATATAAGTTTCGCGTAGAATTTCTCCATCACAGGCCGTGACTTGAGCCAGAGTTCGCCGTAGCGGCAGAGTATGAGGTGTTCCATGAGTTAAGTTATTGAGAGAAGTTTTAAAAAGGGTTTGGATGTTATTTTTGATGCATACGTCATCACTTAGCCAATATGAAAATAATTAAAATTATAAAGTTTTAATCACATTATAGATATGTGATATTATGAATGACATTATTATTCATAGCATAGAAGACACTAGCAAAATGTTTGAGGTGCCCGATACAATGGAGAACATAGCAGGGCTTATCGATTTAACTGAAGAAGAATATTCTAAAAATGATGAAAAATATCATGAACTAGAATGCCTATTAAGACGTAGAACAGAAGTTCCGAGTGAAAATCAGATTGTTCTATATACGATTATCCGTCAAGACAATATAGGTGGAGTAAAAAAGATATTTAATGAAGGCATTCTATCAGAACCTATGCAGAAGACTAATAGAGGGTATTATGAATTAAATTTTGGCAAACATCAATATTCTGAAAAACATGAAAGCGAAAGAAAAGAATCATTAAAAGTCGGGCTTGATGACATATCTTTAGCAGGCCAGGATGTTTTTGTGGCCTATAAGATTGATGAACTTGAAAAAATTCACTATAATCAGACGCCACTTTCTGATGTGTTGTTAGAGACATGGAATGAGAATTCATTAGGCAATATGTTAGGCGTACCACTCACAAGAGATTTGACAGGGATTATCAAAAATATGGAATTTAATAATGATGCTGTTATCCTAAAACTGATTTTTGATAATGAAAAAATCAACAAGACAAAACTGATGCAAAAAGCAGAACAATCAGAATCTGGAATTATTTACAAAGAATGTCTTGCACTTGAACGTGAACCCTGTCTAGATGATATATTTAGATCATCAGTCAATGTTCCGCATGTAGGCTTTTGGAATATGCAATATACTGCATTACGGGTGAAACCAGAAAACATTGTTGAAGCACGCGTAATTCAGGGCCATGTGTTATATGGGCACTATCTATAATTTCGGATGATTTGTAAAAGTTGAAAATAACTTTGCCATCATCTCTTTTTTTATTGTTTTATTTTATATACAGTTATATCATTTGATTTCGGTATAAACTTCCGCAAATACGGTGAATGCGGTCATTCCGACCACAAAGCTTGCTATCGCATAGCCTACAAGCGGGACCTCCAGAAACAGAATGCTGGCAACAGCTGAATATACCAGGACAACCAGCCATGGCACGAGGTATTGCATTGTGAACACTTTTTTGAGGATTTTGCCGAACGCGAAGGCATCACCAAAGTTTCCCTTGTCAACAAAGCTCATCAGCGCCATAGGTACAATCAGTCCTGAAAGCAGCAGGAAAAAAAGGCCTGCAAGGACTAACAGGCCGCCGCCAGCGATAAGTGCAGGCATAGTCCTAGCCAGCATAGAGTCTGTAATCACTGTAACAAGAATTCCTCCACCCAAGAAAAGCAAGACCAATGCAGGAAGAGAGTATATCAACCCGATTATTGCTACAGACAAACCTTTTATGAACAGCTCTGCCCAGTTGTCCCATTCAGGGATGGCATCTTTCTTTTTCATCGTGTTTTTTGCCGCATATACAAAATATCCGGTAACCAGAAGATTGACGATGGGGATTATGCTTAGAAAACTGCCGATTATAAGCTTATTTATGTCCTGGAACGGCCTTCTTATTGCTTTTTCATAGTCCGCCATAAGATCATCCTCTCAAATAAGATGCTATATTATTTAGATTATAAAAGATATATGTGTTTTCGTCTCTGACTGCAAAGAAATTATTAAGATTCAAGAACAAAACCTTATAAAAAAACATGTGAAAGTTATGTCTATGATATCGCTTGGCATAGAGTCCACTGCCCACACATTCGGCGTAGGCATCGTTGACGGCAAAGGCAGGGTGCTGGCCAATGAGAGCAAGAGCTTCTTTCCTGACGAAGGCATACACCCGCGGGAAGCTGCTGTGCATCATACCAACCATGCTGTAGATGTGATAAATGCGGCGCTTGATTCCGCAAAGATTGATGTTTCTAATGTTGATATTATCGCTTTTTCGCAGGGTCCAGGTCTCAGCCCGTCGCTGAAGGTCGGGGCTGTCTCCGCAAGGACTCTGGCACTTTGTTTGAAGAAACCGATTTTAGGCGTCAACCACTGCATTGCCCATATAGAGATAGGCAGGATGAAGACAAAGGCGAAAGACCCTATTGTTGTATATGTCTCCGGCGGTAACACGCAGATAATCGGGCTTTCAGGCGGGAAATACAGGGTTTTCGGGCAGACTCTTGACATAGGAATCGGCAACATGATAGACAAGTTTGCGAGGAAGGCAGGGCTCGGCAACCCGGGCGGGCCTATAATTGAGAAGATCGGCAGGAAAGGGAAATATTTTGAGCTTCCGTATTCTGTCAAGGGGATGGACCTGTCATTTTCCGGTCTCCTGACATCTGCTGCAAACATGGTGGATAAAGGCAGGAAGATTGAGGATGTCTGCTATTCTCTGCAGCACACCTCATACGCTATGGTCTGCGAGGTTGCTGAGAGGGCGCTATCTCATACGGGGAAGAAGGAAGTGCTTCTGACAGGCGGTGTGGCTGCGTCTTCTATGTTGAAGGATATGTTAGGCACTATGTGCAGGGAAAGGAAGGCTGTGCTTAAAGCAGTCCCACGCGATGTCGCAGGAGACAACGGCGCGATGATTGCGTGGCAGGGGCTTGTCGAATACAAGGCGGGACGAAGGCAGAAGATTGAGGAGACTGAGGTCAATCCCAAGTGGAGGACTGATGAGGTTGAGATTGGGTACTTATAAAACAAGAGATTCATTATCTTATAATATTCTGTTTCTTAAAATGCTGAATGTGCCTGCGGAGATATCTTCAAAAGTGTTTTTTACTGCCATACCCTTGTTTTTAATCTCACCAAAAAATATTGAAAAGTAATCTTTTAAGGGGATGTCATATTGATCCTTATATGCGGATTCAAATTTGCTTCTCATCTCCTTGTCATCTATATGTTTCAAATAGATTCCATCCTTTACATGATTGTGGTTCAGTATATAATCTAAAAGCCAAAATTCAAGAAAAGGGGCAGCCAGACATGATATTGTAAGCAGATCATTATCATGTAAG